>JAPLUP010000527.1 GCA_026397575.1 Candidatus Zixiibacteriota bacterium | reverse complement strand
CATGTCCTCGAAGGACAAGATCCTCGACCGGCAGATCCGCAAGTGGGAGCTCGAGAAGGCCGTCCAGGCCCACGAGCGCGACGCCCGCGCCAAGCCGGGCGCGCTGCTGGCGCCGGTCATCACCGTCTCGCGCCAGCGCGGCACGGGCGGCACCATCCTCGCCGAGAAGCTGGCCGAGCGCTTCGGCTACACCCTGCTCCATCGCGACATCATCGACCGCATCGTCGAATCGACCGGCTACAAACGCCGCCTCGTTGAATCGCTGGACGAGCATTCGCAGTCGCAAATGGAAACGTGGTTTGCGGCGATGGTGGCGGGGAAATACGTCGATGGTTCCGACTACGCCAGGCATTTGTTGGAAATCATCTATTCGATTTCGCAGCTCGGCGGTGTCGTCGTGATCGGACGCGGCGCCAATTTTATCGTCGGTCATGACCTCGGCTTCCATATCCGCGTGGTCGCTCCGCGGAATGAACGCATCCACAATCTCATGAAGTACGAAGGGCTATCAGAGAAAGAGGCCGCCAAAGCCGTCGATGCTTCCGACCACGAGCGCAGCGAGTTTGTGAAGAAGACTTTCGGCAAGTTGATTGACGATCCGCTATACTACGATCTGGTGATCAACCACCTGACCATTTCTATCGAGACCGCCACGAGCCTGATCGCGGCAGCGGCGATGGAGAAGTTTGCCATGTTGCGAAACAAGGAGTAGGAAAACCCTTTTTGGTCTCGAGACGTTTACTTCTGCATCTCCTCCAGCAACTCCCGCGCCGCCTTCAGCTTCTCCTGCTGTCGATCGTTGATCTCCTCGCTGACCGGATAGCCTACCAACGTCTGTAGTTCCGCGACCGCCTTGTCCTTTTCATGCAGCATTTGGAAGATTCTGGCGCGGTGGAATCGGCATTCGATCGTGTTGAAGTTGTTCTGCCCGGGCTGGTGCTCGATCGTGTCAAGAATCTTGCCGAAGCTTTCCAGCGCCTCACGCAGATGCCCGCTGTAGTAGCTGGAGAACGCCAACCCCCACGTGAAAAGGCGGCTGTCGGGGAACTCCTGATGCAGCCTAGTGGCGATTTCGTAAGCCTCGTAAAACCGACCCCAATCAAGATAGATCCAGAGCAGCGAATTAGCCGCCAGATCGCCGGAGAACAGTGAAGAGTCGATCGCCAACTGCAACTCGGAACAACCTTCGTTTTTTCGATCCGGGACTAACGGCAGCCAATTGATGAACTCTGTCTTGGCTGATTTCCAGTAATGATAACTCCCCAATCCTAAATAGACATCGGAGAGGGTCGAATCGAGCGCAAGCGCCTCTAAATACTCGTTCTTAGCCGCCACACCCTTCCGCAGTGCCCCCCACCACGATCCGACTTTGGTCTCCAATGTGGCGATATAGGCGTAAGCGTTTCCCCGAGTCAGGTGCGCCCATGCCGGATTGCGATTCTCTGCAATTGCCCTTTTTGCCAACGATAACGCCTTGCTAATCAACGAATCAAACTTGGGACGCGTGCTGTAATCCTCGCGGTCAAACATCTCGCCGTGCCAAACTCCGGCGAGCAGCAGATAGGCCGCATGGTCAGTCGTGTCACGGTCGATCATGGTCTGAAAGACCTTCCGCGCCTCGTCAAACCGCTCAGTAACCGTCAGGTTGATTCCGGTGCGGACTTCAGCAAGATACACCGAATCAAGCTGCAGCGCCGACACCCGTGGAAGTGCAGCCAAAATCAACCCCAGGGACAGCATTGCCGGTATAAAGCGTTTGATCATTGTGCGATAATCGCTCGGTTGGGTCGATTTGGCAAGGTGATTTCCTGCTTTGGTCATGTTCTGGTCGCTTTGACACAAGAAACTTGCATCACAAGTTGAGGACGAGGTGCAAAATAAAAGGCGGGAAAAACAATTTTCCGTTAAACGGATCGCCCTTTCCAGCGTTTATGTATATAATAGCAGGAACAAGGCACAGCGTTCTCAATTCTCTAAGACTGACATCACTGATCGCGCTCGATCTGCCTGCATGGGATAACCGGTCACTTTGCCCCTGGAGTTCCCCGGCATTGCGGTCTAGTCCTCGACCGACGCTGCTGCGGCAATCAGGGAAGGAGGTTTTTCATGAGCAAGAGGTGCTTTCCAGCGCTATTGGCTGTTATGTTGTTGGTGAGTTTCCCGAGACTTCTCGCCGTCGACGACCCGGGAACTCGTGACACTGTGAGGATCGGGGGTGGACCGCTGGTTGTGGGGCAATCGAAACCACTGTCTTTCACAATAGTCAATGATGAGGCGCTGAACTACTACAGTCTGGGGCTCATCAGCCGGTCGCTTGATGGCGGCTTTGCAAAATGGGATTCGCTGGTGTATATTGGTAGGATGGCCGACCCCTCAGTGCTACCGTTACGCATGTTCGTAGTGCGAGGAGGAACAGAGGAAGGGGTCTCTCCCGATACTCTGACAATACTTGGTATGCGGGCCGCTGACAACGGGCTCCCAACAGGCAATGATGCCATCGTGCAGATTTATCTCACTGGTACTAGACCGGGAACAATGGCCATTGATAGCGGCTTTTTCCCACCGGCCGGATTTTTCGTTTTGGGTATTCAACCCTCCGGGCACATCTTCCCGGCGTATAGTTCCGCGGTGATAGCAATCATAGAACAACTGCCGCCACCATTGTTGACGGTTCCAGAGCAGCCGCTGCAAGTGGCACTCGGCAGTGCTTGCGGCTTT
>JAPLUP010000038.1 GCA_026397575.1 Candidatus Zixiibacteriota bacterium | reverse complement strand
CTGCTTTGGCGACGGTCGCTGCCGGAGCGGCCGTTGTTGTGACGGAAGCCGCTGCTTTCTCACCGGGAGCGCCAATGACGGCGATATCCTTGCCGACAGGTACGATCGTACCGACAGGCGCCAGAATCTCCAGCAGCACACCATCGGCATCGGCGGGTAAAGAAACATTGACCTTGTCCGTCAACAATTCGACGATCGGCTCGTCTTTCTTGATCGGCTGACCGACTTCGACAAACCACTTGTTGATTGTCCCTTCAACAACCGACTCGCCCATTTGCGGCACTTTCAGCACTGTCGCCATTAGCGCTACTCCTTCCCGTTACTTGAATTCCAGATCACGAATCAGCGATATTGATAATAGCGCAGACATGATTTGTCAACAAACATCGACTTAAGTCTGTCTGCCCATGTTTGCCAAGTATCGCTGCCAAAACCTGCTCTACCCGCCGATTGCCAGCATGCGTTCCAGCGCAACGCGAGCGTGGATAGTTACGTCCTCGTCAACCGACATCGGTCTCAAAGTATCGACATTGTCCAGCGTATAGGCGAGATCAGCCAGCGTGGTGCGATACATATTTACGCACATGGCACAGGTTTGACCAGCCAATTCCAGAATCTTCTTGTCAGGATACTGATGTGAGAGCCGGTCCACCAGATTTAGTTCGGTGCCAACGGCTATTATGCTCCCCGGCGGCTGCTGGACGACATAGTTGACGATGTGGCTGGTCGAGCCCACCGAATCGGCAAGCGCCACAACGTCCTCGGTGCATTCCGGATGTACCACGATTTTAACCCCGGGATACTGCTCCCGTATCTGAAGCACATGATGCGGTTGGAAGACGGAGTGAACATGACAGTAGCCCTTCCAAACGATAACCTTTGCTCGCCGGATGGCATCTGCATCGCGGTTCTGTGGCCGAGAATTGAAATCCCAGACGAAGATTCGATCCCTTGAAATGCCATACTTGTTGGCGGTGTTGCGTCCGAGATGCTCATCTGGGAAAAAGAATAGCTTCTCCCCTCTCTCAAATCCCCACGCAAAGGCCTTGTCGGCGTTGGAGGAGGTGCAAATAAGGCCATTATTCCTGCCGCAAAACGCTTTGAGATCGGCGGCGGAGTTCATATACGCAATCGGTACGATCTTGATTCCAGGTAGCAAGTGATGGAGTTCTTCCCAAGCGCCATAGACCGAGTCTATCGCAGCCATGTCCGCCATCGGACAACCAGCCAATGGATTTGGTAAGAAGACCTTCTGGTCTCGACGGGCGAGAATGACTGCCGACTCAGCCATAAAATGTACACCACAGAAAACGATGTACGTGGCGGAGGCCTTGGCTCCGATTTTGCAGAGCGCATAAGAATCGCCCTGATGATCCCCGAGAGCAACCACGGCGCGACGCTGGTAATGGTGAGTCAGGATTACCACACGACCTCCCAACTCAGCTTTGCGTGCGCGTATGCGGGCGGTCAACTCCTCGTCGGACAGAGATCGGTAACTGTCAGGGGTCACGGAATATGCGTTCGGCAACATTCTCTCTATCTCACTTCAC
>JAPLUP010000264.1 GCA_026397575.1 Candidatus Zixiibacteriota bacterium | reverse complement strand
CTTCATTCTCGTGGCGCTTCAGAGCAGTATTGGCCTTGGCGGCGTGTACTCAGTAGCTGCCGGATTGACCATGCCGTTGATAATTGTCCCGTATGCCGTGCAGACTGTGTTTTTTCCGCGGGCCTCGGCGCAGTCGGATGAAGACGCCAACCGCAGCACTCCTTTCTATTTCCGCCAATTGGTACTGGTAATGACCTCGCTGGCCGTTATTGCTGCGCTCCTCTCGCACCCGGTTCTGCTTCTGTTCGGCGGAAGCTTTGTCGCAGGACAGGCGCCCATGCTCATCCTGTTGGTGGCGACGATACTGAAAGGGACCGGCGGTATCCTGTCGGTACACGTACTCGGTCGCGGAAGGTCGGGAGTCATGACGTCCGTGACGGCTATGACACTTGCCGTCGCGCTGCTGCTGAACTACCTGCTCATTCCACCACTCAGCATGATTGGCGCAGCACTGGCCACCGCCGGCGCTTATGCCGCACAGAATATCCTGTTGGTATTCATGTTCCGCACCGTCGCGGGGGGAGAAATCGGACAGCTATTTGCGTTCAGTCGCAATGACATAGTCACTCTGTGGCGAGAAGGGAAAGCGTTTTTGTCACGACTAAGAGAGCGATATCGCCCGAGTTCAAACTAAAGATCGTCCGCTTCAAACGCACTGCAAAGCTGGACGGCGCGCGTCTCCAAGTCATAGATTCTCTCAAGCTTCTCCGCGGCTCCCTCAAGGCTACCATCTTTAGCATTGGCAGCAATATCCGACCAAAGCCCAGCGGATTCAGAGAAGTTGGAGGCGGCGAGATCGTAGATAGCGCGTGAGTACATCTGAGCAGCTTGATCGAGGAAGTCGGCGAACAGCTTGCGCGACAAGCCACCACCGGTACCCGCTTTTTCAATCTGTGTATAGAGCATCTTGGGCGTCTTATAGGCTCCCAGATGATCGCGGAGATCGGAGATCTGGAGCAAGTTGCAGCCGTCCTGATGATTGAGAAACTTGTGACTGACGTTGAAGAGCGCCTTCGTAATCATTTCCTCGACAAACGGACGCTCCGCCATTCTGTCAATTCGCACTCGCCTGCGGTTTGATGAAAACGGCGGGAAAGCCGACTGGCGTGCTTGGGTGAACTTGTCGATCGGGCATTTCTGAATCTGATGAAAGCCGGTGTCGGCGCAATAGATGAATTCCGCATCATAGCCGACCGGAATCAGACGATGATCGGCAAAATGCATCGTCGGCTGAAAGTATGGCAGATAGAAAAGATCAACCTGCACGATAACGGGAATCCGCCGATCAATGTGATCCCTGAGGTCGGCAAAGGCGTCCCTATCGTTGTCGAACTCGGCAACGTCATAGGTCAGCCCAAGATTACGGCAGAAAGATTCGAGCAATCCGGGCGCCACTCCACTCAAGTAGGGGTTCTCCAGACCTTCAATCATGCGAAACTGGAAGCCAAGTCCCTCCGCCAGACCAAAAACCATCGGCTCCTGATAACGGAAGCCATAATGGTTCACGATGTTTCGAATCGCCGTCGTAACACAGTTGTGACCCGGGAGATGTCGGAAGTCCGGTATTTTGTTTTCTATTGGCATAGTCATATTGACACGAATGTTGGAAGATAGATATTTGACATTTCGGCGAAAGCGGAATTCAACTTCCGTCAATTTCTATTACGTCACTGCCGGGATAACCTAACAAAGCGGGAAAGGACAATTGCTCATGGCGCTCCACAAAGTAACTCTTATTCAAGGGGATGGAATCGGCCCGGAAATCTGCCAGGCGGCACAGGAGATCATTCAAGCCTCCGGCGTCGAGATTGAGTGGGAGCAGCTTCCAGCAGGCATCAATGCGATTCCCGACTACGGCAGTCCGGTGCCCGACCAGCTACTCGATTCGATCCGACGAAACAAGGTGGCGCTCAAAGGACCGCTGACAACTTTCGTAGGCAAGGGATTTTCTTCAGCCAATGTCGGCCTGCGCAAGAAGCTTGATCTCTATGCCAATCTCCGACCTGTGCATTCATTGGAAGGCGTTAAGGCACGATACGAAAACGTCGATTTGGTGATCGTGCGCGAGAACACGGAAGACCTCTATTCCGGTATTGAGCACCTGGTTGCTCCGGGGGTCACCGAAGCGATCAAAGTGATTACAACACTTGCGTCGACGCGAATCGGCAAATTTGCGTTTGAATACGCGCGCAAGATGGGACGTAAGCGGGTGACGGCTGTGCACAAGGCGAACATCATGAAACTGTCCGACGGACTGTTTCTCGACTCGATTGCAGCTGTCGCGAAGGATTACCCTGATATCAGATTTGATGACATCATCGTTGACGCTCTTTGCATGAAACTGGTGATGGATCCGACGCAGTTTGATATACTGGTTCTGTCCAATCTCTACGGCGATATCGTGTCGGATCTGGCGGCGGGACTAGTCGGCGGACTCGGCATGGTGCCGGGAGCGAATATCGGCACCGACTGCGCTGTGTTTGAGGCAGTTCACGGTTCCGCACCGGATATCGCCGGTAAAGGAATTGCCAACCCCTGCGCGCTGGTTTTCTCGGGGATACTCATGCTGCGTCATCTGCATAAAGATGCCGCTGCCGACAAGATTATGAATGGTGTGCGACAGGTTATCCGCGAGGGCAAAGTCCTGACCCGCGACCTCGGCGGCACGGCCACAACGAAAGAGTTCAC
>JAPLUP010000530.1 GCA_026397575.1 Candidatus Zixiibacteriota bacterium | reverse complement strand
GGTGCCGGTGATGAAACTGGTTGAAGTCGTGCGGACGATCATGACCGATGATCAGAGTTTCAACGACGCGGTGGCCTTTGCCGAATCGGTTGGCAAGACCGTTGTCCGCGCCAAAGACACCTGCGGGTTTGTCGTCAACTTGCTGTTGATACCGTACTTGATCGACGCCATCCGCTGGTACGAAAATGGGCTGGCGACTAAGGAAGACATCGACAACGGCATGAAGCTCGGTTGTGGGCATCCAATGGGACCGCTGGAGTTGACAGATTTTATCGGATTGGACACGACTCTATACATCGGTGAAATCATGTTTGAAGAATTCCGCGAACCGCGTTACGCGCCGCCACCACTGTTGAAGCGGATGGTCAAGGCGGGTTATCTTGGCAGGAAAAGCGGTCGCGGGTTTTACGAATACAAGAAATGAGGGAGACAATGGTATTTCAAAACATCACGGTGGAAATCAGCGGCGCCAAAGCCACAATCACGATCAATCGACCCAAGGCGCTTAATGCTCTCAATCGCGAGACGTTAAAGGAAATCAAGGCGGCATTCACCGAATTAGAAAATGGCGGCGTTGTCCGGGTCTGCATCTTCACGGGGGCAGGCGAAAAGGCGTGTGTCGCCGGCGCTGATATTCCCGAGCTGAAGGAACTTGATCTCGTTTCCGGTAAGGAATTTGTGGAGCTCGGCCATCAAGCTTTCGCGCAAATCGAGAACTCAAAAATTGTCTCGATTGCAGCGATCAACGGATTTGCTCTGGGTGGTGGTTGCGAGTTTGCGATGGCAGCCGATATTCGGATGGCCTCCGAGAATGCCAAACTTGGCCAGCCGGAAGTCAACCTTGGGGTCATTCCCGGTTTTGGCGGTACGCAGCGGCTGACGCGTCTGGTCGGCAGAGGGCGCGCGAAAGAGTTGATCTTTACGGCGCGAATCATAACGGCTGAGGAAGCGTTGCGTATCGGATTAGTCGAGAAAGTAGTGCCTGCTGACAAGCTGGTGGAAGAAGCCAATAAGCTTGCCGATCTGATTTTGTCCAAGGGACCACTGGCAGTGCAGTATGCGAAGGAAGTGATCAACCGTGGCGCCGATCTTGACTTGGGCAACGCCAATGGCTACGAGATGACGGCATTTGCGGCGCTGTGTGAGAGCGACGATAAGAACGAAGGTCTGACGGCATTTATGGAGAAACGCGCGGCTGGGTTTAGGGGGAAGTGACGAAAAACGTCGAAACCGCAAGGGGTTTTGACCGACACAACTGAGTGTAACCCTTTTATTCGAGGGACTTGTCAATGGTCAAGAGAAAACCCGAAGCCAAACCAGAAGCTCCACTAAGCAAGGGTGCCGAGACTTCCTGGCGTTTCTGGTTGACCATCTCGGTTTCCGTTTTGGCTGTTGTTTTGGGTTTCCTGTACTGGATGGATACAAGAAGCCGTCAGTCCCCTTCCTTCGACATTCGGTTAAGAAGCATGGAAGTCATTCGCAGAGACACCAACTCGGTGGCAGAAGCAGCATTCAGCCTCGAAATTAGTAATCTCTCAAGCGTTCCCCAGAACCTCAGACTAAGAAGCGTCAAGTTCGACACTCTTGGTCTCATATACCGTTTCGTTTCGAGTTCATCAGTGATGAATTTCAGCCAGCATGAAGCCCGCACTGTCAGGATAGAGGAGAAGTCATTGTTTTTCGACACTCTTATTGCAATGCCATTCGACTCAGAGACCACTCGTCTCTCCCTTGACTTCGGTGTTGGTGACAGGGAATTCGTGGTGAAATATGACCGCTCGCAGGTAGAAAAGTGCGTGTTCTTTCAACGTCCACGCATCGACGCAAGACAGATCTGTGACAGACTGTGGACCCTTCAGACAAAGCTCTTCTTTGGAGACTCATGCTCGCCTGGAGAAATGCACATGAGTGATCCCACCGCAGCCTTCCTCATTCTTCAAGACCTTCTCGGCAGACCTCGAATCGCCTTTGATGACATGGTATTTCGTCCCACATTCGGTGGACTGTACTTCTATTACACTGAGAAGAACCAGATGCTATCGGGGGAGCTTTGGCCCACGGACGTATTCGGTAAGCTGGACGAGCTCAAGCGATCAAAGATGATTCAAGATTACGTCGATTTCGACTTTGCAGATGTGAGCGAATTCGTCTTGGTCAAGTTCACGGACCACCCGAGAATATCGCAAACATACGACGAGAAACTGATGAGGGTGCAGTATATCGTTGCACCGGACACTTCTGACTTACGCGTTCGACACCTAACATCGGCTCTCGCGGATGCAGGCTTTAGAACATATGTAAAGCAGGGAAGCTTCGAGAGGATCATTGGAGCACTTCTACAACGCGATTTCTTGGATTCGCCGACTGTCAAGCAGTTAGTTGATTCGATGCACACATGGGTTCCCGAAATTAATCGAGTTCTCCTTGCTCGGAAAGCCATCTGTCTTGATCTCGGCAGATCCTCCAATGCGGTGTTCGCCGAGCTTCAGGCTACCCTCAGCAAGGTGGGCATCGTGGATTCCAGGTTCTTTCGTGTGCATGCAAAATGGCACGCACCTATCGACATGGATCTGCCAACGACTGAAGCGGCATTTGTCTACTTCATGTGCGACTATGATTCAATTAATGTCGATATAAGGTGTTTAGATTCCCGATCGCCATGAGAAGAGGTATCATAGCCAATGGTGGTGTCCGTGGCAGGGGCGTGGGAGTTAGTTGAAAGAGAAAAGCCCACCTGTCGCTTCGCTCTAGGTGGGCTACAGTTCTGCGGGCCTTGAAGCTCCCGCTGGGCAAAGCGTTCATTCCTCCGCCGGTGAAAATGTTAATTCGCGATAAGTCCTTCGAAATACGCGCCATTACTCAAGATCATCTGGACGCCGTGCTCGATGTGTATCGGCAGTGTGAAGACTTCCTGGCATTGGGGCCGGAACCGACCGCATCGATGGAAATGGTACTGAAGGATATTGAGACTTCGCGACGTGAAAGTGGTGTTTTTTGTGGTATTTACAACGCGGGTGGAAGGATGATTGGAGTTGTCGATTATGTCCAGCGTAGCTTTGAAGGAGATCCTCATGTTGCCTTCCTCTCTCTCCTGCTGATTGCTATACCATTTCGGAAAAAGGGAATAGGTAAAGCGATTGTCGGACTGATTGAGAACGAAATCACGAAGGATGGGCGGGTAACGGCTATCCTTACAGCGGTTCAGGTGAATAATCCTCAAGCAGTACAATTCTGGCAGAAAATCGGCTATCGCATCGTTAGCGGCCCCGAATTGCAACCGGATCAAACGACAACGTTCCGTCTACGAAAGGACTGTAACCAGTCAGATTAGACCGGTAGCCCGCCCAAATCGCAGCGTGAGGTGGGTTCGATGAATGTGGCAGTTGTTCTCCTTGCGCGAACAGCCTTCCAGAGTCGTCAAGTATCATAGCCGATGATGGCGTTCGTGGCAGGGGAGTGAGAGTTGGCAGAAAGATAAGCCCACCTGTCGCTTCGCTCTGGTGAGTTACAGTTCTACTCAAGTCACAACAAAACGCGGCAGATGGTGACACCTGCCGCGTTATTCGTTCTTGGTTATCGTCGTCCGAGTGCTTTAGAATCTCCGAC
>JAPLUP010000367.1 GCA_026397575.1 Candidatus Zixiibacteriota bacterium | reverse complement strand
CACGGACGATGCGGCAAGATGCTCCTGTTGGACGGCGCCGGTCGCAAGCTTGCCACTAGTGACTGCGGAGTCAGCGAGATCATCGCCGGTGAGAGAACCATCGACTACCTTTTCGCCGGTCACGGACGATGCGGCAAGTTTACTTCCTGTCACAATTGAATCGGCGAGGTTGCGGGCAGCAATGCTTCCGTTAATGATATCGCTGGAGTCGATTTCCAGTGGAGGTATGCGATCGGGATCAAATACGCCAGAGACGATTTCTGAGGCATCGATTTGCATCGGATGATGCGCTGTCGCGTCGGCATTGTGACCGGCAACAGCGGTAGCGATCTTACCTGAGTCGGCGAAGTGATCGGCAGGATATCCGCCGAGATTTTGGCTGTTGCGCGCCAGAAAGGTATATACCGAGGCGGCTATCAACAGCCGAGGCCTAAATTCCTGCTTCGATTCGTAAGCAATCCCCAAATAGAGTGGGTAGCTCTCGAACAAGTCCGCCGGAAACGGTTGCGCCTGACCGAGATAGGCATGCACCAGCCCGTGTTCGGACACCAGATCGATGGTTTCGCTCCAGAGAGCAACACCAGCGACCGAATCAGCATAGATGGTGAAAATAAGTTGATGCGTGCCATCGGAATACGGCACGCCGTTTGAGTCAGTTAGACTCCCTTGATAGTTTAGAATTGGATTGATGGCGCCGTAGGAACCTGCCCAGGCTGTGACCAACAAAAATGTAATAAAACAGACGATAACGCTTGGTCTCAAGCTCACCTCCAGGAAGACTTGCCGAAGTATACAGCCTAAGATATGGCATTTCTCGAAAAAACCAAGCGATTTGTGACTTCCCCGACACCAAAGACAACACTTTGACCATCCCCTTCTCAGATTATCCCTTTGTCAGGCAACAGAATATCCTCTGGCACGAAACGTGTTCATCTTTTCTACAGAATGAATCAGGAAACCTTAGCAAGAGAGGATATCATGTTCAACAAAATCAAATTCGCAACCGGGCTGATGGTGATAGTGGTAATGACTGCCGCCATGTTCGGCCTGTCACTCAAGTCACGCAACATCAATAGAGATCAAGCACTCAATAATCTGGCACCTTCACGTAGTTCGGAAGTCGTGATGTCTACCACCGTCGCCAAGGAGCGATTTAACTACGGTCCCGACACCAATCCGGTCTCGGAAGAGCAGGGCTACGATGACGATCTCTTTGCCGCGCTCGCTTCCGGCTCCGTAAGCGATACCCAGGATTTGGCCGCGCTCGATTCGTTTGATTTTGGCACGGTGCGCGATGTCAAGATCGATGGCAACCGCGTGTTGCTCGCTACCGCCGGTGGTGTGATCGAGTTCTATCCGGAGGATTCGAGTTTCCTGCTTTACAGCAGTCGACAGGGCTTGACTGATCACGATTGTTATGCTCTGACAGTCGATGACGGCGAAATTTACGTCGGTACCTCCAACGGTGTCTACTATATCGATGAATGCGGTGAGGTGGCGCCGATCTGGAGAGAAATTGCAGACACTGTCACAGTGATCAAATCGATCGATAGCAGATTCTATGTCGGCACCAAGTTTTCCGGTCTCTTCGTCTCCAACTGGGATACCATCGATCAACTCCTGCCGGCGAAATCGGTAGTTGATGTCACCAAGAACGCCTTTGGTCTGTGGGTGTTGACTGCCGACGCCGGGTTGCTCAACTATCAGGGGGATGGTTGGAAGCGACGCTATTTGAAAAACGATTCCACTGCCCTGGCCGCTGCCAACTGCCTAAACACAGCTTTCCATCAGCCGTGGCTGGGCACGCAAAGGGGGGCGTACTTTTTCAACGGCGGCATCTGGACGCTGATTGATTCGTCAAAGGGGTTGTTTGACCAGAACGTGACGACGATCGCCAAAGGCAAGACGTTTGTCTACCTCGGAACGGCCAAAGGGGGAGTTTTCTCTTACTACGACGGCGCGCTGTCACCGCTGGACTGGAGCGAGGGTTTGGAAGTTACCGCTCTCGACGTTCAGAATGGCGCGTATCTGGTCGGTCTGCAAAGGGGTGGCGCGATTTTCAAACCCGCAAAGGGGGAATCCTACAACATCCTCGACATTATCCGCAAAACCGGGGCAATCTTCACCGGTATCTAAGTCTCCTGCACAAGTCATGCGCCTCGGCGCCGAGGATTAGCAGGCTGCATTCGAAAGGGTGTGGCCTGTTTGCCTTGTTGTCTTGAATTCGTCTTGCGCTTGACATGTCAGCGATTATTTTGGATGAAAGATTCATACTTGGGTAGGGAAACAATGAGAAGATTGCTCTGGCTGGGCGCAATAATCAGCGCATTCCTGTTGTCCTCGTGTGGTGTCCAGGAGAAGAGAGCCGCGTCACCGCAGGACACGATAAGCAATGAGGAGTACAGGATCATGTCTGCTGTACTCAAGGACTTAGTGGACGAACGCGAAGAATACCAACCCTTTTTGCTTCCGGAAGAGATTCCGATTGATAGGGGGGAGTCCTTGAAAGTCTCCAGACAGATTGCCGCTGAAAAGGCGAAGACAGATTCCCTCCATCGCAGATTTGACCGGTTAGGCAAATATATTCATAAAGATACGAGCCATCCTGCCGAGTTCTTCGACACGCTCATCGTTAGATTTGGATGGATGGCTTACTACATATTGCGCGACTCAGTCAACGGGAAGATCGCCTACGATTCTCTCCATCGCAAATACGGCAACTTGAGCTACTATGTGACGGTGTGGAAGGACACCAAGGCACCGTATCAGGAAGCGGCACCAGAATTTAGTGAAAAGGAAGCCGCTAAGAAACTCACTCCGGACTTGATTCAGAGTTTCGGCACAGCCAACCTGGTTAAATATAAATTGGATCGCGACCACTTTAGTGATTTGCTAATTGTTGACCTCATCTCCGAGGGGGAGTTTGACAGCACTTTGAGTCACAGGGATTGGTGGCCAGCATTCTATAAGAGATATCCATTGTCAGACGGCACCATAGGCCTTTCCAGAGTCGGCTTCAATTCGGACACCACCACGGCTGTAATCTATCTTCAGGTGGCGTCCGGAAGGTTCGGGGGGGATGAGATACATTATCTCCTCGAAAAACGTGGAGGAAAATGGAAAATCATCTGCCGTGACAAGTCGTGTATCATGTAGGTCTACAACCTTAGGCAAGATTGTGCATCAGGCCCTGTTGGAGCGACTTCAGTCGCGACCTGATTTTCAGCGCCGATCTGATTAGGGTAAACAGAGATCAATCATCTCTATTCATCCAAATGCCCCTCTCGCCCACTCCATACAACTCCCAGTTGGAGTTTCAGACGATGATATCGACTTTGTTCCCGGTCTTAATCGGTAGCATCTTTGGTTTCGGATGGGTTATTACCGTCGTTGTGCCCCCGGTTGTAATGAGCCTCCCCTTGCTATCATAGCCATTATGGATGGAAACATAAGTAGTAACATTCTCGTTTCTGATCATCGCTTCGGCCCGCGCGATAATGACATGCTCGCCTTCGTGAGCCTGGACAGCCAGAGGCGCCTGATACTGGTTCATAGCGACAGGATACGAGAACGATACTCCGACATCATTCGATTGGTCCTGATACGCAACCCTGCCTTCATCCTGCTTTGGTGATGCCGCTGGAGGTTTGGGGGTCCCTTTTTGAAAAGAGTCGCCCTTAACGGTCAATCCCGGATCGAAATTGTTTATCTTGTCAAGAAGGGTATTCAACTCTCCTGTCGCACCGTTTGCGGCTGCGACTTTTCCTCTCGCCAGCAAGTTTAGGATCTTCACCCTTTCCGAGGCGGGGACGGCGGGATTGGCAAGCAGCATTGAGGCCTTGTTCGAGATGGCCTTATATTCCGGCGATTCTATCCCGCTGTTTTCATTTGCCGGATCCTGGCCTGCCGAGGCCGGGGCCTTATCACGAACGGTAGATGATAAATATGGATTGGAACTGTAACCAGTTTGGATCTGCACTCATGAACCCCTGAATAATCTATAAGAATGCACAATCACACTCTTTGTCTGACCAGGAATAAAACAATTCGTCAGCGATTACTAAAGAATCCCTAATCAATATGTCGGAAGATTCTTGAAAATACTTGAACGGGCAAACATGTTTCCAGGCCGCATGTATGCCGTAATATCCTCAGCAATGCAGTGCCTCTCCACTCTCTTTTGAGATGGATTTTAGCCTCCGTCCCGGATGGTGTTACCGACCGTTCTGCTTTCAACAAAACGGTTCCGTGCGCGGCAGTCGTCTTCGCGTAAGACTTACAGTAAGAGTCGCGGCTAAAGCCGCTCCTACAACCCTCGAAAATACTGTGCCAAGGATGTATGTGGAAGCGACTTCAGTCGCGACTTGATTTCCGCCGCACCGATCTGATTGGGGTAAATAGGGATCAATCATCTCCATTCATCCAAATGCCCATCTCAGCCACTCCGTACCACTCCCAGACTCTCATATCTGACCGACTTGGTCAGTATTGAGGAACTGCAACAGATAAAGTCGGTTAGCCATAATAAAGAGGATTTGAGAATGAAAGATAAACCATTGTTAGAAATCAGGAACTTAGAAGTCTCGATTGAAGGAAAGCGGATTCTAAACGGCGTCGGGCTGAGTGTCAAAGCGGGAGAAATTCATGCCATCATGGGGCCGAACGGTTCCGGCAAGTCAACGCTTTGCTACGCTTTGGCGGGGCATCCGGAATATGCGATTATGGCTGGCGAGGCGTATCTGGACGGCAAGAACCTGCTGGAAATGGAGCCGGAAGATCGTTCCCGCGCGGGGTTGTTTCTGGCGTTTCAGTATCCGGTCGAAGTGCCGGGAGTGACACTGCAAAATTTCTTGCGGACGGCGTACAATGCGCATCACGACGGTGATGGCAAGAGAGCGAGGATCAACGTCCTGAAATTCTGGAATTTCCTGAGGGAGAAGTTGCAGGCGCTCGGAGTCGATGAGTCGTTTGCTAATCGATATCTGAATGACGGTTTCTCAGGCGGCGAAAAAAAACGCGCCGAGATACTGCAAATGGCCGTGCTTGAACCGAAAGTGGCGTTTCTCGATGAAACCGACTCAGGATTGGATATCGACGCGCTCAAGGCGGTCGCTGACGGCGTCAACAAACTGATGAACGAGAACATGGCGGTGGTAGTCATTACGCATTACCAGCGTCTACTTAACTATATCAAACCAGATTTTGTACACATCATGTCGGAAGGCCGTATCATCAAGACCGGTGGCCCCGAGTTGGCGCTGGAGCTTGAGGACAAGGGTTACGGCTGGATCACTGAGACCCAAGTCACAGCGGAGGTTTAGTCATCATGGCAGAGCAGAAAGCGACGCCGGTGCTGGACATCGGCGAATATAAATATGGATTTCATGACCCCGAGAACTACAATTTCAAGTCGGGCAAGGGTCTGAATCCGGAGATCGTCAGGACGATTTCGGCGATGAAAAACGAGCCGGGTTGGATGACCGATTTCCGGCTGAAGTCGTTGGAGCATTTCCTGTCGCGCCCGATGCCGAAATGGGGCGGCAAGGGAATGTTGGAGACGATTGATTTCGACAACATCCATTATTACGTCAAGCCATCGGATCGCAGTGAAAGGTCGTGGGATGAAGTGCCGTCGGACATCAAGAAAACGTTCGACCGACTGGGAATCCCCGAAGCGGAAAAAAAATATCTCGCCGGTGTCGGCGCGCAATATGAGTCGGAAGTTGTGTATCACAGTCTGCAGAAGAAATGGGAGGAACTCGGCGTGCTATTCCTCGACACCGAAAGCGGTCTGCGAGACCATGGAGATATTTTCAAGGAATATTTCGGCAAAGTGATACCGTACAACGACAACAAATTCGCGGCATTAAATTCGGCGGTTTGGTCTGGGGGATCGTTTATCTATGTCCCGCCGGGAGTGACCGTTGATATTCCGCTGCAGGCCTATTTCCGGATCAACACCGAGAACATGGGGCAGTTCGAGCGGACGCTGATCATTGTTGACGAAGGGGCGTTTGTCCACTACGTCGAAGGCTGTACCGCTCCGACCTACTCGTCGGATTCACTCCATTCGGCAGTGGTCGAGATCATCGTGAAAAGAGGCGGTCGCGCACGCTACACAACCATTCAGAACTGGTCGAAAAATGTTTACAACCTTGTGACCAAACGCGCTTACGCCTACGAAAACGCGACAATGGAATGGGTCGACTGTAATCTCGGCTCCAAGTTGACGATGAAGTATCCGGCCATTTACCTCATGGGTGAAGGGGCCAAAGGCGAAGTGCTCTCGGTCGCGTTTGCTGGTGACGATCAATTGCAGGACGCCGGCGCCAAGATGCTTCATTTTGCCAAGAACACGTCATCGAAGATCACTTCCAAGTCAATCTCCAAGGGATCCGGCAGAGCATCCTATCGCGGTTTGATCAAGGTCGCCAAGGGTTGTACCGGTGTAAAGTCCAATGTTGAATGTGATGCGCTGCTGTTGGACGAGCACTCTCGCACGGACACGTATCCGTACATGGAAATCGACGAGGAGGATGTTTCGATCAGTCATGAAGCGTCGGTTTCGAAGATTTCCGAGACACAGCTATTCTATCTGCGCTCACGGGGATTGTCGCAGGATCAGGCGTCGATGATGATCGTCAACGGCTTCATTGAGCCGATCGTCAAACAACTGCCGATGGAATACGCTGTGGAGATGAATCGGCTGATTGAATTAGAGATGGAAGGATCGGTGGGCTAAATGACAGTTGCCGTCAAAGTTCGCAGCAAAGACATAGATGTTTTCGCGCCGTTCAATGCCGAAGCTCTGACGGCGTTTGTCAAGCTCGCGAGCAGCGATATTCTGACGCCTTGGCGCAAAGGGAGTCTTGCCCGGGCGCTGGCAGCACCGGCGCCAACCAACAAGGACGAGGATTTCAAATATGTCAATTTCCGGTTGCTTGATTTCAGCGGTTTGAAACCGGAGCATTTTCAAATTGTCGGAAATGACAACGGCATTCCGGCGACCGTGCAGATGATTGGGTCAAAGAAGATCGCGAAATTGCCGGAGCGACTAACGTTGCCGACAGGCAATACGCCTGATCATGCCGACGTTTTTTTCGGATCATTCGAGGATGCCGCCATGATGCTGCCGGAAGAACTGGCGGTCAGCCTTGACTTCTTCAACACTCACTTCCCCGCTCGCAAGTTCGCTCATCTGGCGCATGCGTTTTTGAGTCAGGGGGTCTACTTGCACGTCTGCCGCAACGGCTCTCTTGAGACGTCGCGCCAGATATACACGCTCACCGGCGGCAACAAGACGATGACGTCACTGGCCAGCATGGTGGTTCTGGAAGACAATGCTCGAGCCAAACTCGTCTGGGACGCTATTGCGACTGTTGATGCCACCGGATTCCAGAACGGTACGCTCGATATCATGCTGAAGCCCGGCAGCAAGCTGTCGCTGCTTTTGAATCAGGAATATTCGGAGCAACTTAGCAGCGCGATGACGCT
>JAPLUP010000593.1 GCA_026397575.1 Candidatus Zixiibacteriota bacterium | reverse complement strand
ACAGGAGCACCGAACTGGCAAGCAGCAGCAGACTGACTCCGAGAATCAGCCGCCATTTCAGACCGAGCGACGCTGCAAGACGCTTGATATCCATCAGTAGGTCTCCTTAGCGACGCTCACCAATTCCGAGGGCAGGTTGATGTTGAGCAATTTGCTGGTCTTCAGATTTAGGTACAGGTAGTTCACTTCTGACACGGTAGCTTTAGTCGTGGCGGGATCAGAGCCGTTGAGTACACGGAGTACGATTTCGGCAGCCTGAATGCCTACGTACTTGTAGTCTGCCTCCAAACAGAACAGCGCGCCGCTTTCGACGAAAGTCTGATTGAACCCCATCACGGGTATGCGATTGCGCAATGTCTCCAAGAGCGCATAGCGAATGAACTGAGGCGTCGACAACTCCTCGTCTGCCACCGTCCAAATACCTTCTACCGATCGGCAGAGGCTGTCGATCGCCGCCGGCAGTTGCTTGGCGGCAGTGAGTTCATAAGAAATAATCTGAATCCCCAGACTGGCAGCGGCTCTCTTTGCTTCTTCGACCAGACGGTGGGTCCTCTCGGTACAGATCACACCGACTTTTTTCAGGCGGGGAATCATCGATTTGAATTTCTGTAGCTGCAGTTCGACCGGAATGTCAAGTGCGGCGCCCGTGATATGTCGTCCCGGTTGTTCCCACGACTGGATGAAACCGGATTCTATCGGATTTAGGACTTTGGCAAAGACGATGGGCAGGTCTGGGAAGGCTCGATCAGCAAAGGCGGTGGAGCTACTGCCGATTGTGACCAGCAGTTCCGGACGTGCAGCTTCGATGGTCGGCTTTTGAGCTTCACCTGACCCGATCAGAAAGTATTCTCTGATTTCCCAATCGTGCTGCGATTCTCTGAGAGAGAACTCCAGACCTGCGATGGCACGGAGTGTGTGTTTGGTAGAATCGGAGTAAATAATAGCAATCTGTCGGGCGGCCTGAGCATCCGTCCACAACATGGCTGATAACAGCAGCAAGACCGCTGCTGCTGTCCTGATTCCACCCCTCATCGCAGTAGATCTCCTCTTCCGACTCGTGCCGGTGAAGCAGAACCGGAAGACTGTTTGCAGCAGGGTCCGACGACGTACACTGCTGGTATTCTCCCATTGCCAAAGATGTTCAAGACCCGAGTCTGCCAGACTTCGTCCTTACACCAAGCGACTCCTGCCCACGATGGCGGGATAAGGTGAGTCTGGAATGCCTGCTGTATGAAGTTATCGGAAAAGGATAGTTCGACTTTACCGTCGGTCGACCGGAATGGTTCATACTTAAACTGGAATTTGACAAAAAATGTGTCTGAGCGACCGACGTACTTATCCCTTTTCAGATAGAAACGTGCGCCGATTCATTTCGAAGCATGGTGACGGGACACAAGAAAACGGTCGATTCATGCTGCCTGGGATTCTGGTTCTATGGAAGCTTGTATCCTCGAAAAAACTGGTGGTCTGACGTTAAAGTTGTCGCGCAACTTCCGACACTAATGGTGAGAGAAAGTCATTGAACGATGAGACACGTGTTTCTTGAGCGACACAAGCCAGCCCCATGAGTGGAGGAATCGAACTGCCTTGGCAATGCATATTATCAGCCCTGCCGGTCGGTGCGGTTCGCAAGGTTCACGAAATCGCTCGGAAATACTCAGAGTCGGAGGTTGTTTCTTGAATCACAGAAGTTCGGTTCTTGCAGGTGCGCTTGCGGTCTTTCTCCTGCTGTCAGCGGTCACGTTGTACGGCGGCACCGCAGGCAAGATTGCCGGCACTGTACGGTCAGCTGCCACAGGTGAACCCTTAGCGGGCGCAACCGTCGGGGTAGTCGGCAAATCGATTTTTACGGTCACCGACATCGACGGAGAATTCTATCTCATCAATCTGGCGCCGACGACGGTCGAGATCGACACGTTCGTTACAGTAGTTGCGGAGCGACCGCTCATTCAAAAAGATATTACCGGTTCGGTAGAGACAATTACCAGAGAAGAGTTGGCGACATTACCAAACGCCCGAAACATCGGCAATATGCTGCTTCAGATGGCCGGTACGGTGGCAAGCTCTGATGGCCTGTTGCACGTGCGTGGCGGCCGCAGTAGTGAAGTGGCCTACTACTTCGACGGAATGCCCGTTCAGGATCAGTTTGTCTCGCGGTTAGGGACTCGTGTCTCGCCAGATGCTCTGGAAGAGATCAGTCTTGCGTCTGGCGGCTTCACTGCCGAGTACGGCGAGGCGCTTTCCGGAGTCGTCAACATGCTGACACAGGAAGGAACCGACGGTTACGGCGGCAAACTGAAGATCGCGGACGGACTTGAACGGCGTTACGACGTCAATCAAGGCGAATTTGGCAATTTGCAGCGCACCCAGGACAATTATGCGGTATTCAATCTCGCCGGACCGTTACCAATGCTGCAAAGCAACAAGGCCAGCTTCTTCAACTCCGTTGAATATACTCATAACGGTGGTTACTTGCCACATAACCGTTCGGTCAATTGGATCGTCACGTCCAAACTCTCTCTTCAACCCGTGCGGCAGTTCAAGCTGACGTTTTCATCCAGCTACTTTAAGCAGGAAACGCAGCAGTATCAGCACCGCGATGTCAATGGGAGATCCTACGATTTTGCCCTGGCCAATTCCGGCTTAAGCAAGGGCCACGCCTTCCGTTTTGGCTCCAGAGCCACATGGCAGCTATCGAACGCCACGATGATGACGTTTAAGGCAGGGCATTTCGAGACCGAGAGCAAGCGAGCGCCGGATAACCTGTTTGACGTTTATTGGGATCAGTGGCCCGGCTATTCTGTCGATGCCGACGGAAAATATAACGGTACGATTCAGGACAATTACTTGGTGGATTCGACATACCAATACACCGATTTCGTCAGTAGCGGTAAATTCTATCCCTACTATCTCAATCGCATGTCGTCCTACAACTCAGCCGGCTTTGATTTGGTGTCGCAGGTCAACAAGTACCATCTGATCACTTTCGGTGGTGAGTACCGCAAGAACAAGCTGTCCTGGGACAACAAGCAGTTCTTTAACACCAGACCATACGGAGAGAAGTATGATGTCGGTCCGGCCTATGCTTCTGCTTACGTTCAGGATAAGATCGAACTCGGTTATATGATTATCAACGCCGGCTGGCGTGTCGACTATCTGAATGCCAAGATCAACTACTGGGATGATGCGGCCAAGAAAACCAAATTGCTGAGTTCCAAGAGCAAGATGCACTTCTCGCCGCGACTTGGCTTCTCGCATCCTGTCTCCGACAAGACGCTGTTCCACGCGAACTACGGCTACTACTATCAGGTGCCGCGCTATCCTTATATGTTCACCAACTTGCAGGGCGATCTGTCGACGGGCTACCCGATCGTTGGCAATCCCGATATGGAACCGGAGAAGACAATCTCCTACGAGTTCGGCGTAACGCAGCAAGTTGCCGAGAATACGCGCTTAACGGCAACTACTTACTATAAAGATATTTCTAACCTTGTATCAAGCCG
>JAPLUP010000626.1 GCA_026397575.1 Candidatus Zixiibacteriota bacterium | reverse complement strand
ATGCAGTCTCCAGATCTACTTGATCTGGAGCCGGAATAAAACATATAAGTTTATGTTGTGCCATTTGTGCCTTCTTTGAGGTCGCACAACCTTATCTCGTTGAAACGCCCTTCATGAGTCCCAATAAATATATGGTGCATTGTGCATGCAGTTTTCAAGTAGGATCATAATACTTTGCTTAGAACCTCAATGAGATTTGATTCTCCCTTGCTGCCGAGAAAGCGATTAATCACGCTCTGTTTTGGTTTTCCTAATGGCGTCAGGCCTCCTGCAACTATCCAAATCGGATAGTTCCTTTTGTGAGCTTCAGTTGCCGCATTCAATACTCTAAGAGATTCATGTACATCAATTTAATCATTCAAACGGTTGACGGTCAACAAAATTAAACTAAACCGATTACAATAAAAGTGATTGTATTCGAGAATCTGAATCACTGTATTCTACTACTCTCTGGATAGTGCACGTCCCCTGAAAAGGTAGTTTTGTAGGTCAAAACCGCTTCGGTTTTGACACGTTCTAGCCCCCCTTTTTGTAGTACATCACTCCAAAAGTATCCTTCACCCCAGTTAGTAGAACGCTGGTTGCGGCACCGAAGGTCACCCCGGAGTGCTCTGTGGGTCGGGTGATTAGCGGCAGAGCAAATCGTGATGATTTGTGTATCTACCTCCTACTCGACCAGGAATCCCTTGCGGTTGGACGGCAACGACTAAGCTATTGATGCCGAACAATAACCGTCACGACTCAAGGCATATTCGTACTTCGCCGTGGTGAGTGGGTCTGTCGCTGCCGTAAACCAAGTGGCTCGCGCTGTCAGATACATGCCGTCCGGCTGACATCGATACGTGGACGGCAGATGTCCGAAGGCTGTCATATAAGCTCTTGACCCTATCCCATTGCCCCTCTCCCTTCAAGGGAGAGGGGTTGGGGTGAGGGTATGATATCTCTCCACATCTGCCCCTATGATATCGAAGGTGCCCCATCTACTCTCGATGGGTCTCGTATGTCTTCCGTAGCGATCATCTTCGATTTGGGTCAAACCTGTCGTGACGAAAGCTTCGCAAGAACAGTTTACACCGTCAACCGGAACCCAGTAATAGAGCGTATCGTGACAACCGCGAGTCCGATCGACCTCGCTACAATAGCGGACGTCTGCGTGGTCGGTGACTCAATGGAGGAGCGTCCCCTTTTCCCCGCAACCCGTTCGCGTTTCCGACTCTTAGGAGTCTCGGATGAGTCGCTCAGACTATGTCCAGAGAATCTCTTGTCCTGTCCGTGCCTTGGGCTTTGCCCGGGAGTGCGTGTCAGCGGCGCCGGCCATTCCCGCGAAAACGGCGACCCTGGACAATCTTCGAACGACACAGCGAGATCGCACAGACCATTCATCCGCCACCGGAAAACGCTGGTCGAGGCCCGCTTGTTCTTTGACATCGCGAATAGCATTATTCGCGCCATATTGTAGCCTGGCAGACTGCGGTCACTCAGATACCAGGTCAGTCCCGTAGCTCAAGCCCGCTTGGTGCTTGATGTTTCGAGGAATCGCTCTACTGCTTCAGCTTCACGATCGTCACGCCCCAACTCCCTTCGTTCCATTCGCCGAGTTGGAAGGATTCGACCATTTTGTTCTTGGAGAGATATTCGCGTACCATCCGCCGCAAAGCGCCGGTGCCTTTGCCGTGGACAATGCGGATACTGGGGACGTTTGAGAGCGAAACCTCGTCGAAGTACTTGTCAAGCGCGTCGCGGGCTTCTTCAATGGTCATTCCCCTGAGCGAGATTTCGACCGGGGTATCGTCTTTGTAGGGCTGGTAACTGACGCCTTCGGGCAGGAACGATTTCTTCTTTTCGCCGGCTGCCTTGCGCAGATCGGCGATGTTCATCGTGTAGAGAACTTTGCCTATGCGTACGCGAGCGCGCTTGCCGTCCGCGAATTTCTCCATGTATTCGCCGTCCGTTTGCATGCGATCAATCCAAACCTTGTCGCCGACTTCAGGGATATCCCCTTTCTCCGGTAGTGGCGTGAGCGCGGCTGTCCGGACTGACAATTCACGACGCAGGTCGTCGAGCGATTTGCGGCTCTGCTTGATTGTTTCCTTCGATGTTTTGTCATCCTGCAACTCGCGAACCAGAGCTTCAAGTTTCAGCCGTGTTTCTTCGACCAGCTTCGTGGCCTCTGCCGATCCCTCTTTCAGAAGCTGCTTTTCGCGCGCCTGCACTTTTTCCGCCTGCTCTTTGTGCTGCCGCTCCAGTTCGGTTGCGTGCGCGAGTTTCTCTTTCAAGTCGCGGCGTTCCGACTCGGTTGCCATCAGTTCGCTCTCTAACCGAGCAATCAAGTCGGACAGCGACCGTTCCTGCGTGCCGACCAGCTCCCCGGCGCGCGTCAGCACTTCTTTGGGCATTCCGAGTCGCGCCGCCATCTCCAGCGCATAGCTTGATCCCGGCAATCCGGTACGCAATCGGTAGGTTGGCTGAAGCGTCTGGCCGTTGAACTCCATCGAAGCGTTTTCGACCTTCTTGTTGGTCTCGGCAATCGCTTTCAGAGCGGAATAGTGCGTAGTAACGATACATCGGGCCCCCGTCCGTGACACGTAATCAATTACGGCTTCCGCCAGCGCGGCCCCTTCTTTGGGATCGGTACCGACGCCGATTTCATCGAAGAGCACCAGGCTGCGTTCATCACACGCGGCGATAGCCGACGTAATTCGCGAGATATGGGATGAAAATGTGGAAAGCGACAGCTCGATTGACTGCTCATCGCCGATGTCGGCAAAAACCTGATCAAACACTCCCAGTTCCGATTTGGCATCTGCGCTGATCAACATCCCCGCCTGTGCCATCAGCACCAACAGACCGACCGTCTTCAGCGCCACTGTCTTGCCGCCGGTGTTGGGGCCGGTTACGATAATGATGTTGCGGTCGATTCCCAGTTCAAGCGAAAGCGAAACAACGTCCTGCTTCCGCTTTGCCGACAGCAACAGCAGCGGGTGGTACGCCGCCTGCAAACTCACGACCGGTTCTCGCCTGAGTACAGGCATAACGCCATCGGTGCGCACGGCAAACGCTCCCTTGGCGTGCAAAAAATCAAGTCGTCCGTAGAGTTCCCAATTACGCTCGATCTCGGTTGAATGGGTTCTGGCGAGGTCACTAAGTTCGAGCAGTATCCGTTCGATCTCTTGCGCCTCTTCCATGTGTAGTTGCTTGAGCTTGTTGTTCAGCTCGATTGCTTCTGTCGGTTCGACGTACAGAGTTGCGCCCGATTTGGAGCGATCGTGCACGACCGATTCTCTCGGATTGTACTCGCTGTCAGGAATGGGAATGACATATCGACCGTCACGCATCGTAACTACGTCATCCAGTCGATCGGCGCGATGGGCTTTGCCACCGATGATCCGTTGCAGCCGATCAAGTATGACGGCGCGCGCATGCACCTTGTCATTGCGAATCTTCCGCAGCCGAGGAGAGGCGGAATCTTTGATCTCGCCGGTACGGTCGATTGCCTGATCGATGCGCAGGATCAGATCGTGCAACGGTTCCAGCTGTCCGAGGTAGTTGATCACGCGCGGGTACTTGGTTTCCTTATTCCGTCGGTACTGATGCAGTGCCACGATTATTTTCTGAAAGTCC
>JAPLUP010000055.1 GCA_026397575.1 Candidatus Zixiibacteriota bacterium | reverse complement strand
GCCGCTTCGCCGAGACCGATCTCGCGCTCGTCTGCCAGAGAGAGAATGCCGGCATACAACTCACCCGTTTCGCGAGTCATTCCAAATTGCCCCGCCGTGATCGCCGCCTCCACATCCTCGGATGTCGAGCCGAAGAACGCCAATTCCAGATCGTGAATCAGCCCGGCATTATTGGTCGAGATCTGCTGAGCGAATCCCTTTTGCATGATTTCGCACAATACGGGCGCCAATCCCACTTTTACCACATGCGCGCCGAACATCCACAGAATCGGCTTGTCGCTGCGCTTCGCGGCGACAATGGCCGCTGTGAGCGCTTTCAGATCGCGCGCCTTGAGAATATCGGGCAGGGAATCGATGAACGCGGCCACACCCTTGCTCTCAAGACCAACCGCCAACTGCGAGCTCTCGACTTTCGATTTGCGGTTGCGGAAGCTGTTGACTCTTAGTTTGCTGAAATCAATCTGCTTCATACTACCAGTCCAGATTCCCCAGTTTGTATTCTTCCAACTCGGCAAAAATCGAACCCACCAATACCTTGCTCTTCATCAACACCGGCATGCGCAGTCGATCATCGGTCAGCCATACCTTAATGGCGCCTTCCTGCTTGAACACACCGGCGGCTACCAGCATCGGTTCCACAACCAGGCATTTGAACACACCGGCAGGCACTTCCACCGTCTCTCTTGCAAGAACCCTTACCTCGATCATCTGGCTCGTGTCCCCCGAAATCGCGGGTACTCGAATGCTGGTGCCGACCTTCAACGGCTGCGTACGCGCATAGTACAGAACCGAAAGCTCATCGTTGGCGAAGGGAAGAAGCGCCACTGTGTCGGGACTGTCGTTGCCTTTGCGAAAAAAAGCGCGTCGAGTGGCGTGATCGAGAATAATCTCACGCGATGAGTGATAAGACCCTTCGTGCAGCACCTTGAAGAAGTAGCGTGAAAACAGTCCGTCCACATCAAGTTGACTGAGAATCGTGTCGCGCACTTTGTAGAAAGAATCAAAGAAGCCGTTGGAGGAGGTGTGCGAACTGATCCTGTAACAGAGATGGCCCTCATAGCTATTCGTGTCAGCCACTTCCAACCACGCCGTTCCCGCCGTGATCGGACCGTATCCAATCGAGAACTTCAGCCGTTCACCAAGCCCAAACGCATCGTTTGTGATCTGGCGTGTCAGACTGTCTGCCGGCACGGCAGGGGGACTCGGCGCCGTGTTCGACCCGCCTTGGACGGCATCACCGATCACCAACGCCAACGCTACGAAAAGCATGGCAAGCACCGTGCGGTTGATAATGCTACGACTACTGATGATCGATCCTCCTCAGGATTTCCGGAAGTGCGCGCTCAATTTCTCGTTCGATCTCTAAGAAGGTAGCCTCGTACTCCTCGGGTGTGCCACCAAGAGGATCATCAACAGAGTGTTCCTTGTCGGCGAGTTCTTGCAGCGGGAATCCCTTTACCATGAACAGTTTCTTGTCAGCGTCCGGGAAGTTGCGCATAAACTCATAATGGTTGTCTGCTAAAGCGAAGACCAGATCAACTTCCTTAAATAGCTTGCCGGTTAGCCGTCGTGAATGATGCTCCGAAATGTCGATCCCGTGTTTCCGGGCCGTGTTCACCCCGATAGGTGTCGCCGGATAACCGTCCAGAGTGCCGATTCCGGCTGATAACACGTGCACATCCTTGTGGCCGGCGTCAGCCAGCTTTTTCTTCAGAATTCCCTCCGCCATCGGCGAACGGCAGGTATTGCCCGTGCAAACGTACACTATCTTATACATCTAGTTCCCATCTTTTGACCACGCTGTTTTCAGAATCTCCTCGAATATTATTGCACCGGCTCTTAGCAGTATCGGTTTGCTCCCCGTCAGATCGATCACGGTCGAGGCCTGGTGGACTGCCGACTTTTGCCTGTACAGAATCAGCGGAACGGCATCGCCGAGCTGGTCAATTAGTGCTGACAGACTCAGACAGTCGGGAAGTCCCGACCTGTTGGCTGATGTTGCCAATAACGGCTTGCCCACGCCCGACGCCAATGCGCCTATAAATGGTTCCGAGCTGACCCTGATTCCGATTTTGCCGTCTTCACCCACGACGCCCGGCCAGGGCTTCCGTTTGCTCCTGACCACAATCGTCAACGGTCCCGGCAGGAATTCGCGAATTATGCGTTCGGCGTATTCGTGCTCGATTTGTGCATACTCCGTAATCGCATCAGCTGAGGGCACGAAAACCGCAGACGGCTTCTCACGCGCTCTCCCTTTTATCATATAAACGGTCTCAACGGCACCTTTGTTCTCGGCGTCGCAGGTCAAGCCGAAAATCGTCTCGGTTGGTATTACAATGGCCTCACCACGGGCGACAAAGCCGGTCGCGGTTTCAAGACTCCCTTCCTCCTCCACGCAACGTATTTGTGCTGTCATTGTTGTATGAAAATCGTTCCCGACCCTGCTACAGGTACTGTTCAAACTTCTCGTCCTCTTTGAGACGCGCCAGCAGCGACTTGATCTCACCGACTTTCGTCTTGTGCGCCACTAGAACCACCCGGTCGGTCTTGACAATCACCAGATCAGAAATGCCGAGTGTGGCGATAATCCCTTCGCCGGCGTTCACCGCCGTAATCTCGTACGAGTCGTGCAGAACCGTCTCGCCTATCGTCACGTTGTTGTCTTTGTCCTTGGCGTTGATCCGCTCCAGTGCCAGCCAACTACCGATGTCATCCCAGATCAAATCACCTTTGATCACGAGGACATTAGCGGCAGCTTCCAGAATCGCCACATCGACGGAGATGCTTTCCGCCTCTTCGAATAACTTCAACCGGGCATCCATCTCTTCCGGCGTGCCGATCTTGGTCTGGTACTCAATCAATTGGGCATACATCTGCGGTCGACACTGCGACACTGCTTTCATAAACGATTTTGCCGTCCAGATAAACATTCCGGAGTTCCACAGATGCGAGCGGCCGACATAGTATTGTTGCGCCAGCGGGCGACTTGGTTTCTCCTTGAACTGCTTTACCACGAAAGTGGAAATGCCGTCAAACATGTCATAGATTTCGCCCTGCTCAATATATCCGTAGCCGGTTTCCGGACGTGTCGGATTGATGCCGATTGTAATCAGCACATCATCACGCTCAGCGATGGTGGCTCCGCATTTGAGCAACTCCAGCAGGCGTTCCTTGGGCTGGATAAAATGGTCTGCTGACAGCACAACCATCGTGGCATTCGGATCGGATTTCAGCAAGTGTGTGGCTGCGAACGCGACAGCCAGACAGGTGTTTTTCCCGAATGGCTCGGCAAGAATGTTTTCTTCCTTAAGAAACGGGATATGCTCAAGTATTTGGCTCTTAATGCCTTCGCCGGTGACGATGAGTGTCTGCTTGAGCGAAACCAGATCGGCAACGCGTTCGATTGTGTCCTGCAGCATCGAGTGAGCAGAGTAGACATGCAGCAACTGCTTCGGCTTCTCTTTCGTTGAAAAGGGCCAGAAACGTTCGCCCTTTCCTCCCGCGATAATTACAGTGTATATCATGTGCTTCCCTTCTTCTTCAGCAAACAAATGTGCTGTTTTTTTGCCGGTCTGTCAAGACTCAAGCTTACCATCCTGCGTTTAATTGCCTCCTCAGGATTCGCCTCGCTCCTATTGGGGACTGTTGAAAAGCCCAAACCGTGTCATTGCGAGGAGTGCGGAGAGGTGATGTTGGGTGCGGAGCACGATGAAGCAATCTCGATTTACGCTCTCCAGATGCAGGCGCGCAGATTGCTTCGTCGTCCCGCGACTGCGGGACTCCTCGCAATGACAATTCCGAGGTTTTTCAACAGTCCCATAGGCGGGGGCTATTGCGAATTCGGTTTCCGCTTCAGATACACTTGTATTACGCTTGCCAAGGCGACGCCACCCTGAAAAATGCACCTGAAATGATAAACAGCATCGACGACATCGTATTTGCGCAGCCACAACCTCACTTCGTCAAGCCGGGCACGAGTAGAATCATGACGTCCTGCAGAAAGTGAGCAATTATCCCCGGATAGAGCGAGCCTGTGTAAAGATACAGCCCGGCAAACATCAAGCCGTAAATGGCGATAATCGCTAGTCCGCCAAACCCTTGGTAGAGATGTCCGCTGGCGAAGGCAATCGTCGCCACCAGCACGCCGATCCAAACCCTGCCTCCCGCCAGACGGG
>JAPLUP010000526.1 GCA_026397575.1 Candidatus Zixiibacteriota bacterium | reverse complement strand
AATCTCAAGCGTGAACATATCGGAAGTGGGGTCGTAAATTGCTTTGTTATGGTACCATGCGTTGAGAGCAAAAGGCATTATTGGTGAATCCCCACCACCATAGAGATCGTTCGTCCAATAGACTATACATGCCGAATTACCCTCATCCACGTGATGATAGCGCACGTGCCAATGGGTCGGCCCTTTCGTTAGCATATCCGCATCCCACAAGCCTAAGTTGAAATAAGACCCCCATTCGCATTGCGTAAGGTTGATGTCAAACTCAAGTTTGTATTTTAGCGTTGGGTCGTAAGCGATTGGAATATATGAGTATGTGTACATGATATGGGAAAAGCAATACGTTCCGGTGGCTGGGTCCCATACGTACCTGTCAGGCCAGTTGGTTATCCAGCCGGGGTCAGAAGAAAAATCCGTCTGATAAACTATCTGCCAATTTTCGGGCGGTGTAGCAACGCCGCTAATGCGAACCCACTCAATCTCGGACTGGTTTCGCACGATGTGCATCCCGACCTTATCGAAAGAGGTCAACTGGTTGTCCTGGTAGAAATTGGCTGCTTGTATCTGGCCGTCTATACTCAGCGACCACCAGCCATTGCCGTCTCGCGTCCATGCAAAATCGTGCCATTCATACGCCAGATTTCCAATGGAATAGTTAAATTCATGCTGCGTCTGGCCATTGACGGAAATTAGCCAATCTGCTCTTCTGTTGCTCTCGCCATAGTCGTGTACGATATAAACGTTATTCCCGCTGACTAACCAAACTTGAGCTTGATTAGGCCATTGCGGCCCCGACTTGGCGCGGAACTCAATCGACAGTTTACCAACGTTGTTAAGGGACACTGGGTGACTAAGCAAAACGGTCAGGCCGGGATCATCGGTAGGGTAATAACCGCTGCCGACACCCCGAAGTGAATAACCCTGTGGAGAAGGTACGACATCAGGCGGCGTTGCCGGGTCACCAGTTGTGGGATATGTAGGGCTCCAGCCATCGAAGTTCCCGTCGTCGAAATTGTCGTAGAACAGGACAGGCAGGTCGGCCCGGGACATACCCGGACACACCAAATAGAGACCTGCCAACACCAAAGCGATTTTTGTAAGAAATGCTGTCTTCATTTTTCGCTCCTTTCAAAAATTGCGATTCTTTCACCACAAAATTTGCTTAATGGAGCCAACCCTTTGTGAATAAAGCAAAGTCAGACATATCGACCTCGCCGTCCCCATTCAGGTCGCCTAATTTGGCAACTCTTCTGAGCCACCACGTTATAGGTGGATAAGAACAGATTCTATCCACTAAAGACCGGGTCTCCTGCTGTTGCTGGTGTAATTGTTCTATTTGCGATTGCAGTGCTGCAAGCTGGTCTTTGAGCTGCTGTGTGGTTCGGCTGATGATTTTAAGAGTATCGGTTGCTGTGGCAAGGGAGTCATCGGTAACGGTTAATTCGATAACCTCTTCTACACGTCCCAAAGCTCTGGTCTGACAGGTAGGCTCCGGGCCGGAGTAAATAACTACCCCATCAGGAAGTCGCTTCCAGGTATATTTGATAATCTGGCCATCCGGGTCGGAGGAATTGTTTGCATCGAGGATTACCACTTCGTTGGCATCACCAATAATATCATCTCCCGCCTCCGCTATGGGAGGTACCGGTGGCACACCATATATACTAATAGTTGCATCGAAACCAAAGTCTGTCCAAACTCCATCATGGTTAAGATTGCGCCCAGGGATCTGCACCCAACAATCATTGACTGTCAAAGCTATTGACTCGATGACGCATCCGCTAAAATCCACCCCTGCCATGCCATATTTTTTGCTCCACGAGGCGGACTCAAGAGAACCTGTGCAAAATGGAGAGTCAGGGCTCGAAAGCAGGTAAAACTGGACATAAAGCTGGTCATCTATTCCGTTGGTAAGCCTATAGACACAATCAGCGAAAGAGCTGTGCGTTGCAGCCGAAGCGTAAAAAGTTTTTCCGATGTCTTCTTCGGCGATATCCCACTGGATTGGGTCATAAAAAGGAGGGTGGTTCTCGTCCCAATGGCTGTGTAAAAATTCGACTCTAATTCCCTGGGATAAAGGAGTAATAGCTCTCCAGCCCCCCTGATACCGACGACCTACCTCTCCTAATAACACCGCCTCGCTTGGGTCAATACAACAGAAAAGATTTATCACAACTACCGATAGAACAACAGCAAGACGGATCCATTTTTGCTTGTCCATAATCGCCTCCATTTCATACACTACGCTCTTGGAATTTACTTAATGGAGCCAACCCTTTGTGAATAAAGCAAAGTCAGACATATTTACCGCGCCGTCCCCATTCAGGTCGCCCAGCTTGGCGGCCCTTCTCAACCACTGTCGGATAGGCGGAAAAGAGCTGATTTTATCCACCAGAGCCTGAAGCTCCTGATTTTGTCTTTGCACCTGGTCTATTTGAGACTGCATCGCTTCAAGCTGGTTTTTCAGATCCTCGGTGGTTCGGCTGATGATTCTGAGGGCATCCGATGCTGTGGCCGAAGAATCGTCCGTAACGGTCAACTCGATAACCTCCTCAACCCGGCCTAAGGCCCTTGTCTGACAGGTAGGGTCGCTACCTGAGTAGATAATTACACTGTCGGGAAACCGCTTCCAGGTATATTTGACAATCTGGCCATCCGGGTCGGAGGAACCGCTTCCATCAAGAGTTACTACTTCGTTGGCATCCGCAACTATATCATACCCAGCATCAGCTACAGGGAGTTCAGTGGCTTGATAAGCGACAAGCACGGCAGCGCCGCCGCGCGCAGCGCAAATCGGAATATAAACACGTCCATTCCTTATGTCCCAGTAGTAGCTGGTGGCGTGTGGGTAATAATAACCCAAATCTCCAAGCTCTATGGTCTGAATCATCTCTCCCAAAGAAAGGTCAAATACCTGGATTCTTGGCGTGGCATGACCCATAACCAAAGCGTGAGTCCCATCAGGAGAAACAAGGAAGCTGTGAGGAGAATCAATCGGCCAGTGACCTACCACCCTCATTGTGGTCGTGTCAACTTTATACACAAGATTCGCACCGGTGTGAGGAACATAGGCAATTTTACCATCGGGGCTTAGAGATATACCTGGGTTCCCTACCCCTGGCAGAGCTAAGGTAGCTTCTACGGCATAATCTGACGTACGAATCTTGTAGAGAGTCTCGGTTCCGAGATTGTTAGTCAGTACATAGACGAATTGGTCGTAGGGGTCAAGAACAATACTTTGTGTGCCAGTGCCAGGCTCTCCGTTTAGCGGTATGCGAGCCACGACCGAGGCTGTAACAGTGTCGACAACTACCAAAGATCCTGTATCATTTGTGCCTGGGCAATTCTCTCCAACATAAAGATACCGCATCTTACTATCAAAAGCCAAACCCCAGGTCCAACTGCCAATTCCGAGTCTTTGCACTACTTCACACGTTTCAACGTCGATTTTGACTAAAGAACCCCCGTAATAGAATGTGCTCCATATATATCTGCTATTGCTGGAAAACAGACCTGTCCAAGGTGTATCATCTACGTGGCAGTCCCGTATGAGCTCGTGCGTAGCGGCGTCAAAGATTCTGAACCCGAGGTCCCAGTCGCCGTATACTATCCGCGCAGAAAGTTTAGTTCCATCCGCCGATAGGTCCACACTCGTGCAGTATGGTGCCGGCAAAATAGTCTCAACCTTGTAGGTGGGAACCTGTGCCGAAACTACTGTCCCAACTCCGCTCAATATCAACCATAATACACAAATCATTAGACATAACCGTTTCATTTTTTCTCCTTTCAAAAAATGTTACTCTTTCACCACAAAATTTACTTAATGGAGCCAATCCTTTGTGAATAAAGCGAAGTCGGCCATATTCACCTGGCCGTCTCCGTTGAGATCGCCCAATTTAGCAACTCTTCTGAGCCACCACGTTATAGGCGGATAAGAACAGATTCTATCAACTAAAGACCGGGTCTCCTGGTGTTGCTGCTGTAATTGTTCTATTTGCGATTGCAGTGCTGCAAGCTGGTCTTTGAGCTGCTGTGTGGTTCGGCTGATGATTTTAAGAGTATCGGTTGCTGTGGCAAGGGAGTCATCGGTAACGGTTAATTCGATAACCTCTTC
>JAPLUP010000537.1 GCA_026397575.1 Candidatus Zixiibacteriota bacterium | reverse complement strand
AATCAAAGCGTTTCTCGATCAGTACGTGATCGGTCAGGAACAGGCCAAGAAGACTCTATCGGTGGCGGTCTATAATCATTACCAGCGTCTTTTTAATCCGGAAGCTTCCGCGGAAGTTGAACTGGAGAAATCGAATCTCCTGATGCTTGGTCCGACCGGTACGGGGAAAACACTTCTGGCGCAGACGTTGGCGAAAATGCTGTCGGTGCCATTCAGTATCGCCGATGCCACAGTGCTGACTGAGGCCGGCTATGTCGGCGAGGATGTCGAAAACATTCTGGTGCGGTTGTATCAGGCGGCAGACTATGACAAAGAGCGAACGGAGACCGGAATCGTTTTTGTCGACGAGATCGACAAGATCGCCCGCAAGACGGCAAATCCATCTATCACGCGCGATGTTTCCGGCGAGGGTGTGCAGCAGGGTTTACTGAAGATACTGGAAGGCACAGTGTCGAACATCCCTCCGAAAGGTGGACGTAAGCATCCCGAACAACCGTTTGTGCAGATCGACACGCGCAACATCCTGTTTATTTGCGGGGGCGCTTTTGATGGCCTTGACAAGATCATCGCGCGCCGAATCGGCAAGCAGCAGGTGGGATTCAAAGTCGAACAGGTGGTGTCGCAGATTGATGACATGAACGCGCTGTTGCATCAAGTGCAATCAGAGGATCTGCTCGAATTCGGGCTGATTCCCGAAATGATCGGCCGATTGCCGGTGGTGACGGTGCTGGACGAGCTTTCGGATGAGGCGATGCTGCAAATTTTGACCGAACCGAAAAACAGTCTGATCCGGCAGTACCAGAAGGTCTTTCAGATGGAAAGCATCGAACTGGAGATTACTCCGGAAGCGCTGGTAGCAGTGGTCAAGATCGCGCGCAAACGCAAGACCGGCGCCCGGGCGTTGCGAGGGATTCTTGAGGAGAGGATGCTGGAGATCATGTACGAAGCCCCGTCCTACCGCAATGTCGCCAAGATCATTGTCACCGACGAGTGTATTACCGACAACGCGCCGCCAATCATCGAGCGAAGCACCAAGACCGGCAAGCAGAGCGCGTAGCTTAATTATCAGATTGAAGTATTGAGCACCCCAAAGTGGGTGCTTTTTTTTGGGTGGGTAGGTCGAAAGGCTTGCCCTTTCGACATTTCGAATTCATTAATGTCGAAACCGTGAGGGTTCCGATCTACTCGGCTACAAGAAGAGAGGTGAGCAGAGAGTGTCAAAACCGAGGCGGTTTTGACCTACTGAACTAACTTTCAATGTCCCGTGCCCAAATTGGTTTGACGACACACAGTAGCTGACTGCGATCATCGCTACAAGTTGGAGACACTGGCCCGGCAAGCAAATTAGAGGCTTAAGAGATGCTAGCCCATATCTACAAGCTTCAGGATGATCCCACCTATGATGGCAACAGCACCAAGAACCAGGACCAACGGAAATCGCTTCATAAAAACCTCCTGTAAAGATTCATTTCGTAATTCGGTGTATGCTACCTATGCTATCGGCCAACACCTTAATCGTTTTGAGCAGTTGTCCGAAAATCACACACCATTCTCATCTTACCATTCTATAATACGGTCAAAGACCTGTTTCAACAAGAAACTTAACCTATTTTTTTGGGTACCTCAACTTTGATGATCTCGAGATCTTCAAATGCCCGGGCCTTTAGAATCGATGTCCCAAGATGCTTCAAGAGGGCCTTTGGCCCGGAAAATGGCTGGTTTAAGAGTGTGTCCAACTCCTTCGATACGTTGTCTTTCAGATCCGCAAAAGCTGTTCGATGTACAGAGAACATGTGGTTGTCGTAGAAAGACTTAACGGAGAACACTTCGTAAGCGATTTGTGTTAACTTGGAGCTGTACGCATATGTTCTGAGTCGGTATCGTTCGATCTCCTTGTCAAGTTCCTCCACCTCTTTTGCGGCCACCGGTTTCGGATCTGACAACCTTGCCAGAATTCTCGCATAGACTTGAAGACCGTGAATCACACTGAACAGTACCTGCTGATTCTCGTGCGGAGACATCGTGGAGATTTCCGCTTCATGGTCTGCAAGCCACTTGAGAGTCTTGGCCAAGACGACATTGGCTTCGTCTAGCCTCCCAGACATAATCAGACATTCGGCGAGATTGGCGTGGTCAAGTATCGGAGCAACATCCTCAAGCCTATTGGTAATGGGAAGCATCCTGTCACATCGATTTGTGGCGTAATTTATCAATAGACCAAAGTATTGAGAATTATTGTAATGCACGTACATCGTTTCAAGGATCGATACTTTCCCCGACACCGCTGGAGGCCAATCGTAGTCAGGATCAACTCTCTCACGGCTGGACCTCAAGGCTTCATCGTAAAGAGCGATTGCTGTCTTGTAATGCTCTTCGGCAACTCTGCCATCTAGAAACCTTGAATGGCCTATCTGTTTCTTCAGATTCGCGCGCAGCAGGAAGTTATCGCGAATATGTTCGGGGAACTTCTCTGCTAACTGCCGATGCTTGTCTAACAGCGTTTCCAGGACATCTTCGCTTTCTTCAATGGTTTTGTTGTGAATTGATTCGAGCAAAAAAATACGCGCAATCAGGTACGTGTACTTTAGTTCCTCGGATGACTCCATCGGTGTTCCGGCGAACAAGGACTGATGTCTTGCACCGAACTCCCTTATGAGGTGAGCCAGCCTTGCACACTTAGCCCCCTGCTCGCAGAGCAAAGCATCTAGGATTTTCGGAGTGTGGGGCTCCTCTATTCTCAGAACTGCGCACCCGACCTTTACAAAACTCTGTCGTATTTCTTGGTAGAAACTCTGCAGATGCCTTTTTAGGGTAACATACTCGTTGAGTTTTTCCGTAACATCGGCGTCTTGTGAGGCCTTTCTCTGCTCAAGCTCGATACGATGACGTTCCTCTATTTCTCTTATTTCAGATTCGTGCCGTTTGGCCAAGTTTTCCTTCAGCCAGAAAAAGAAGCCACCAGTGATCAAGGAGAAAGCAGCAACAATGACGGAAATCAAGAACCTCCAGTCAGTTTCGCCATTTTGCACGCCGCTCGTCCCTCCTGTGTCGTTGCCCCCCAATGCTACGACAAACACGCATGCAACCACAATCAGTAACACGAACATCCCGAAATGAAACTTGGCAGCCAAACTACCCTCCTGCTGTGTCTTAATACTCGACTATATACAATATACTAATCATGTAATCTAGCTGCAAGAACTTTCTGTCCTGTTGGCAGGAAATGTTTCCCGTTCCGGCAGGTCTTGCGTCCGGTGACTTTCCAACGGCCAATCCAACATCCACTTACGCTAGCCGGACGTGTGACCTGCCAGAATAACCCGCCACTATTTTGTAGCACCACTTCATCGCTGTATTGCCCGGATGGCAGCGGCCCGCTTCTCCAGTGCTTCTGCCTCTTTTTCTCTGCCGGTCTTTCTATAGAGCGCCGCCATATTCTCAAGGCTCGTGGCCAGATTGGGATGATCCGGGCCGAGGGCCTTCTCCTTGATCGCCAGCGAGCGTTTGTAGAGCGGCTCAGCCTGCGCATACCTGCCTTGGGTGTAGTACAGCAACGCGAGGTTGTTCAGGCCCGTAGCCACATCGGGATGATCGGGCCCGAGAACCTTCTCCTTGATCGCCAGCGAGCGCTTGTAGAGCGGCTCGGCTTGCGCGTAGTGGCCTTGGTTATAGTACAGCAACGCGAGGTTGTTCAGGTCTATTGCC
>JAPLUP010000243.1 GCA_026397575.1 Candidatus Zixiibacteriota bacterium | reverse complement strand
GGTCTCGGCTTTGGCAGTCACGTTAGCGACTACCGGAAAACGGGGCGCTTGGAAGGCGATTTGATCGAGAGTAACTTTCAGTTACGCAGCCGCCGGATGCATCAGGTGCGAATGAAACGCACCACCAACCGGTAATAGGATCGCGCGCTTGGCACCCAATTCCTTGGCCACGGGCAGCGCCTTCTCAACTGTCTCATAGTCGCCCGAGATCGCGACCTGATCATTGGAGTTAAAATTCGCCGGCACACAAATACCCTGCAGCTTCATCCTGTCTATGAGTGTCGCAATCGCCGGTCGATCAAGACCGATTATGGCCGCCATCGTCCCTCGGCTTTGCTCACATGCTTCCTGCATGGCCTTGCAGCGGGTATTGACGGCGGTCACCGCATTCTCGAACGTCAAGAAACCGGCCGACGCCAATGCCGAGTATTCACCCAGGGAATGCCCGGCGGCATAGTCCGGCTGCAATCCCGATTGTTTCAGCGCCAGTAACCAACTCAGCGAGTGCACGAGAATTGCGGGTTGCGTGACAACGGTCTTTTTGAGCTTTTCCTCCGGACCGGTGAAACTCACCATCGCCAGATCATAGCCGAGAATCTGTGACGCGAAATGATAGAGCGACTTTACCTCGTCGTATTTCTCGTATAAATCCCGCCCCATGCCGACGTATTGCGAGCCTTGCCCCGGAAAAAGGAATGCCATTTTGCTCATGACTAAAACCTGACTACTGCGGCGCCCCAAACCAGTCCGCCACCGAAGGAGACCAACAGCGCCAGATCGCCCGCTTTCAGACGACCTTGTTGCTTGGCTTCCGCCATCGCTATCGGTATGGAGGCGGAGGAAGTGTTGCCATAGTTCTGGATATTGACAAAAAGTTTCTCTTTGGGAATCGACAGGCGTTTGGCAAGTGAATCGATGATACGGATATTCGCCTGATGCGGAATAAACAACGAAATGTCTTCGGCTTTGATACCTGCGTCGGCGATCACCTTCTCGGCGGCATTTTGCATAAAGCGCACAGCGTGCTTAAAAACCTCGGAGCCATTCATATAAAGGTAGCGGCCGTTATCATTGATATTTTCCTGTGTTAACGGGTTTCGCGATCCGCCTAATCGGACACAGAGCAGATCGGTTAAATCACCATTCGCAGCGAGATGAGTCGCCAGGACACCGATGCCAGGTTCGTCCACTCGCTGCAGTACCGCGGCGCCGGCTCCGTCGCCAAACAGCACGCAGGTGCTGCGATCTTTGTAGTTCGTAATCGACGTCAAGGTTTCGCACCCAACCACCAGAACCTTGCGCGCCATTCCGGCAAGAATGTAGGCGCGGGCAGTGGTCAGAGCGTAGATGTAACCGACACAGGCGGCATTGACATCCATAACCGCGGCGTTCTTGGCGCCCAGCGCTTTTTGCACGAAGCAGGCCGTGGAAGGTGTCTTCATGTCAGGGGTGACTGTACCGATAATGATCATGTCCAATTCCTCAGGGGACATGTGAGCATCAGCCAGCGCCTGTCGCGAAGCCTTAATGCTCATGTCCGAAGTGACTTCGCCCGAATTGCCGACAACATGACGCGTCTTGATGCCGGTGCGGGTGACAATCCATTCGTCTGAAGTATCGACGATCTTTTCAAAATATGCGTTGGTAAGAATGGTCTCGGGCACATAGGCGCCGATACCCACCATTTTGGCAGAAACAAGTTTATTGTTCATCAGCCTATAATTTCTTGTAGGTTGCCGGCAATTCGCCTTTCAATGTGCCCTTTGGCATCAGTGCGGACCATCTCAACGGCGATCTTGACGGCGTTGTTGATGGCTTTCGCCGAGGATTTGCCATGGCTGATAACACAATTGCCGTTGATTCCGAGAAGCGGCGCGCCTCCGTATTCGGAGTAGTCAAACACTCGTCGCATTCGCCGCAGGAACGGTCCCATCAGAATCGCACCGGCTTTGGAGAAAGGATTCGAGCTGATCTGTTTGTGGAGGCGAGACTCCAAGAAACCTTTCATCGACTCGGCAAACTTGAGAATAATGTTGCCGATGAAGCCGTCGCAGACCACGACATCGCAGGTACCTTCCAGAATATCGCGCCCCTCGACGTTGCCGACAAACGTCATGTTCTTGCCTCTGGCAAGCAACTCATGACTGGAGGCGGTTAATTCATTGCCTTTGACCGACTCTTCGCCGATCGAGAGCAGACCAACCCGTGGAGACTGGATCTTGAGAATGTCCTCTGCATACGACACCCCCATCTGGGCAAATTGCAGAATGTGATCGGGTCTTACATCGACGTTGGCGCCGACATCCAGAAGCAGTGTCCAGCGCTCCAGCCGATTCGGCATTGCCGCGGCTATAGCGGGTCGTGACACGCCCTGAAGGCGGCCCAGTGTCAGAACGGCGTTTGCCATAACGGCGCCGGTATTTCCAGCGGAAATAACGGCGTCCACCAGACCTTCTTTGTGCATTCGTACCGCCACAGCCATCGAGGAATCCCTTTTCTTGAGACCCTCTGTGGCCGCGACATGCATGTCTACCACTTCGGAAGCATGCACGACCGAGAGAGACAGATTGCCATTAACACTCAGACCCTTCAAATACTCCCTGATCAGAGGCTCGTCGCCAACCAGGACAACACTCGTCCCCGTGGTCTGCGGATTGCGTAAGTACTCCACAGCGCCGCTGATCAATGGCAAGGGACCAAGATCTGCGCCCATGCAGTCGATGGCGATAGTCTGTCTCACCGAAGAGCTACTTTTCCTTTCCGGCGGTTATTTGCGTGCCCCGATAGTAACCGCAAGCAGGGCAAATATGATGGAACAGTTTCTTCTCGCCACAATGCAAACAGTCCACCAGCGCGGGCGCAGTGGCTACATAATGTGTGCGGCGTTTGCGACCGCGTTGCTTAGAATGTCTTCGTTTTGGAAGTGGCATAAGGCTCCCTCGAAAATACGTTGTTCAATATCAATTGTTGGAAAGCTTTCGTAGTCCATCCCAGCGCGGATCGGTCCCGCCGGTTTTGCAGCCACAGGGCGACTCATTTAGGTTGGCGCCACACTGGGGACAGAGCCCCCGGCAGTCAATCCGGCACAACGGCTTCATCGGCAATTCCACGGCAATCAGATCGCGCACCTGCTGATCCAGAGAAAAGGCTTTCTTCGCTTCCGGAAACACCACGAATTCTTCGCTATTCGCATCCTCTTCCCGCACAAGACTCTCGTCCACCACCAGTTGAATCGCGAGACGCAACGGCAACCGAAAGGGCGTGGCGAATTCATCCACACAGCGGGCGCAAGTTAAGTTCATCGTAAACGTCAGCGTTCCATCCAGAAACACTTCATCCTCTATGCGTCGAGTCGTCAGGTTATACACCACATCCGACCCTAAAGTCGCCAAATCAAGGTTGAGATTAAGCTGTTCCGGCGTCGCCTTAAGCGTCAACTCAGACGTCGCCGCCGTTATGGTATCCAATTGGATTTCCATAGCTTGTTATTCTATTCAGTTTCTAAAGCTTTGTCAAGCGCAAAAGGGGGAGTCGTTAGGTTCGGAAAGGCAAGGAGTTACGGGAAGAAGTGGTTGATTGGGAGTAATGCACATGCGCAACGCTGCATTATCTCCCCTCGGGCAATTATGCAATTAGCGGCGTCGTAAAACGTGACAAGCAACGAATCGGCACGCCCAGCGCGACCTTCACCGTCGAACCCTACAGCCTCGAAGACCTCTCGCACATCTCCGACTTCGATATGCTTAAACGCATCAGCGAAGTTTCCGGCGGACATTTCTATGCCGCTTCAGACACCGCCGCGATTCTGCGCTTTGCTGAGCAACCGGTCAAGACAACCGTCCGTCGTTCCGAAATCCCCCTCTTTGATCATCCCCTCCTGCTCGGCCTGATCATCCTCGCCCTCTGCGCCGAATGGTACCTGCGGAAGAGATACCAACTACTGTAGTCCACCGTAGACGCAACCCTTGCGGTTGCCTGATTGTCCCCGCATCGTAAAGGCATGGCGTGCCCTACCCGACGCTGCGCTCGAGGCAGGTACGGAGCGGATAGGACGCGGCAGTTACGCCTGGTAACACATTATATCACAATATGTTAAGAGCTTCGCAAATACCAGGCTGGCAATCATCTTGACGCGTAAATTCCTAACCGTAACATACTTGAAAAACACACTAAAGAACTGGGCTTTCACAGCCGAATCTGGTAATGCAGAGATTAATCGCTGCAAAAAACTAGCGATGAGCGGTTTTTTTCTTGCTTAGTGCTCCAAAGCACGTTAAATTGAACTTCTTGCAGAGGTTGAAACTTCAAGAAGATCTGTAACGTAAGCGTACCAGGAGGTACTAGATGTTTCGTGACTATCCAGACGAACCCTAAGCGGTACCGATGTATTCGCATAGCGCTGAAGAATGGAAACGTTCACACATCTTCTTCCAAAATTCTTGCCACTTTGGCAAAATGCTCTGCAGCGAATGCAGATGGTCTGAGCATGAGGCTTCTTTCGAAAGAAGCCTTGGCGTTCCGAAAATCGTGGCCCCACATTTGAATACAGCCGAGAGTATCTAGGTAGCTAGACACGTTGGGCTCGAGTCTAGTTGCCTCCAAGATATGCTCTCTCGCATCCTTAAGTCGATCAGGCGACGGGGACTTGCTCGTCTGTTCAATATCATATAGATAATAGGCAATGTTATTGTGAGCTAAGGCAATCCAGTGGCGGTCTTCGACGCAAGTTTCATCGGTCATTGCAAGCACTGGTGTAGTTGCGTCAATGGCATCGCTGAGACGCCCCAACCTCCAGAGCGACAATCCTTGATAGACGAGCGTCTGTGGATTCTTGGAGCCAAACTTTTTTGCCTGCTCCAGAAGATGCAGAGACCTCCCGTAGTCTCCTCTTTTGTAGTAGACTGATCCAATATTGTGAAGCAACGTCGGGTCATCTGGCGAAAGATTGATTGCCCGTTGGAAAGCATCAATTGCCTTTTCGAGGTTGCCTAGAAAAGTATAACAGATGCCAAGACGTGACAGCACGTCGACAGACCCGGAATCGCGAGCTAACAACTGCTCATACAAAGAAATTGCTTTGGGATAGAGTGCAGCATCATGGTAGGCGCTCGCTACTTTCATAAGTTCATCTTCGTAGTCTTCTGCCGATCCTTTCTCCGCGAGCAGCAATTGACCAAGTCTTGTAGTTCGACCAGTCTCTGGTTGGTCTCCTAGGTCGGTCAAAAGGGCTGGTAACCCGCTCATAAGCTTGTTGTATAGCTCCTTTTCAGAAGAGTAGAGAACCATGTATCTGGAAGCTACGTCGAAGGGAGTGTTCTCCGGCGACTTGGCCACAAGAATTGTGGGCTTGTCTATGCCGTGCGCGATTCCCAGTTC
>JAPLUP010000322.1 GCA_026397575.1 Candidatus Zixiibacteriota bacterium | reverse complement strand
GTTAACTGCTGCAAACATTAAAGGTGTTCCTCCGGAAAACATGCAATTATTAATCTCGATGGGTGGCAAGAATCCCTCTCTATTTACATCAGCACCTGCCTTTATTAATATTCTGGTAAGTTCATGATTACCATTAAATGCCGCCGAGATAAGTGAACTTCCATATTCATCTTCACTATTATCAATGTTTGCGCCATGATTAATTAATAGTTCTACAATGTCTTTATGATTTTCCCTCACAGCAAATTTTAATGCCGTTTCACCGAATTCAGAAACCTTGTCTACGTCGGAATTATTCTCAAGTAAATATATTACTATACTTATGCAACCCGCTTCGGCTGCGACCATTAGAGCAGTTTTTTCATTTGAATCAAATTGCAATGAATCAATATCAGATCTATTTGATAAATGGCTTTTTAGATCTGTTAAATCACATTTCTTAATCGCTTCGCATACTGATTGTGCATGTAATGAATTAGAAGCAATGAGTAGCAGAAGCCCGACCAGCAGTGACACGATTGGGATCAAACGACGCATGCTTGGACCTCCTGTAGAGATGGGTCAACGAATTCTATAGGCATTATATAGGCATGGCGTCCGCGAATCAAATAACACCAGCACACCTTAAAAGCATAAGGCACAAAAACCGGCGTTCTCCGCTGGTTGAGGGCACAATGCTGTTTCCCAACTCAACGAGACCCTCAACAGAAAAGGAGAGCGCCTATGGACAGGTATATCGGACTGGACGCGCATTCGTCAAGCTGTACTGTGGCCGTCATTGGCCCCAGTGGCAAGCGTTTACAGACACAAGTTCTCGAGACCAACGCCAAGGCGTTGATCGACTTCATTCGAGCGATTCCGGGGACACGGCACCTCTGTCTCGAAGAAGGAACGCACTCGAACTGGCTCTACGAAGTGCTTTCACCCCATGTACAGGAGATAGTCGTTGCGGGTGTTCGACAAGAGCGGGGACCCAAGAGCGACACAATCGACGCCTTCGGCCTGGCGGGGAAGTTGCGGATCGGCGCCGTGGAGAGGCGGGTCTACAAGGAGCACGGAGCTTTCGGAGCGCTGAGGGAGCTTTGCCAAGCCCACAATGTACTTGTTGCCGACTCAATCCGGGTGCAGAACAGGATCAAAAGTCTGTTTCGTTCACGAGGCATTCCGTGCAGCACCCGTCAGGTGTACTCCACGGGAAGACGCGAGAAGTGGATCGAGAAGTTGCCGGCAAGATCCCAGCCTCTGGCCGAAACTCTCTATCTCGAATACGACGCATTGGAACAGCTGCGCGAGAGAGCGGAAAAAGCGATGATCGAAGAAGCCCGCAAACACGCCATGTACCGTATATTGAAAACGGTGCCTGGAATAGGGGATATCCGTGCCGCGCAGGTGTTGCCCATCGTCGTAACGCCGTATCGCTTTTCCAACAAACGATCGTTTTGGTCATACTGCGGTCTGGCGATCGTCATGCGCAGTTCGTCGGATTGGGTGCGCACCCAGGACGGCAGTTGGGCCAGAGCGATGACTCAACAGACTCGAGGGCTAAACCGAAACTACAACCGTGTTCTCAAATACATCTTCAAAGGAGCGGCTACGACGGCGATCGCGCGATGCAAAGACGGCCCCTTGTACCGACACTACCAGATGCTGCTGGATGGCGGCACAAAACCCAACCTGGCCCGGCTCACCATCGCCCGGCAGGTTGCCTCCATTGTACTGTCGATATGGAGATCAGAGGAGGTGTACGACCCGAAAAGAGTAAGCCACACGACAGAACGTTTCTCGGAGTTGGAAGTAGTGTAGGTGAAGGAGTCAGCCTCCAATGGCGCCGTTCCTGGAGACGAGATGGTTACAGGGGAGAGCATCCGTCGAATTTCTGGTCCTGGATCACAAGTCCAGAGTCCCCACCTATAGGCTATGCCCCCCTGGAGAGCCAAATAAAGCGATGGGCCAAAGAGTCCCCAATAGAAGGATGGTTCCTGCTATTGAGCAGAGAACGACAAGGCTTTGATGTCGGACCGGGATGCCATTGGGACGTTGACGGGAGATCACTTAAAATCCAGACACCCATGGATCAGCCCTCGAATATCGTGGGTGTTTCTGCGAAGACGAATCGCAGACCAACTCTTTAGACCAGCGGGGGCGGACGCTGTTGGAGATTCCCT
>JAPLUP010000100.1 GCA_026397575.1 Candidatus Zixiibacteriota bacterium | reverse complement strand
GCCTCCGACGCGGGGGTGTGGGTCTCGATCCACGACCAGAGCCCCGAGATCGCCGATGGCGTTCGCGGCGGCATGGGGCACGAGCAGGGGGCCGGCGACCAGGGCATGATGTTCGGCTTTGCCTGCGACGAGACTCCTGAGCTGATGCCTTTGCCGATCATGCTCGCCCATAAACTGGTGTTGCGTCTGGCGGAAGCGCGTAAGACCGGATTGCTCGGCTATCTTGGCCCGGATGGTAAATCACAGGTGACCGTTGAGTATGTCGATGGCAAACCGGCGCGTTGCGAGGCAATCGTGATTGCCTCTCAACACAGCGAGGAGATTCTGGATGCCAGCGGCAAAAAAATCACCGAGCAGGCGCGGCAGGAAATTATCGACAAAATCGTGCGTCCAATTATTCCGAAGCAGATGATCGATGACAAGACAAAGTTTTTCGTCAATCCGACCGGCAAATTCGTCATTGGCGGCCCACAGTCTGATACCGGCATGACCGGACGAAAGATCATTGTCGATACATACGGCGGCATGGCCTCGCATGGCGGGGGCGCGTTCTCCGGGAAGGATCCGACCAAAGTAGACCGCTCGGCGGCATACATGGCTCGCTACATTGCGAAGAACATCGTCGCTTCCGGTATTGCGCGCAAGTGCACGTTACAACTGGCCTATGCTATCGGTGTGCCCGATCCGGTGTCGATAATGGTCTTCACCGACAAAACATCGGGAACTTCGGATGAGCGCATTGTTGAGTTGATAAAGAAACACTTCGTGCTGACACCTAAGGGCATCATTGACATGTTGAATCTGCGACGCCCGATATACCGCAAGACGGCTGCGTACGGACACTTCGGCAGAACCGATCCGGATTTCACTTGGGAAAAAACTGATAAGGCTGACGATCTCAAGCGAGACGCCTAACCAATAGAGGAACGATAGAAGATGGCAAAATATGACGTTAAGGACCTCGGACTGGCTTCTGAAGGCAAACGCCGCATTGAGTGGGCGGGGAACTTCATGCCGGTTATCGCGCTAATCGAACAGCGCCTCAAGAAGGAACAACCGCTAAAGGGTCGCCGAGTCGCCGCCTGTTTGCATGTAACAACGGAGACCGCCAATTTGATGCGGGTACTCAAGTCGGCTGGCGCGGAGATACATCTGTGCGCCTCCAATCCGCTTTCCACACAGGACGATGTTGCGGCATCGCTGGTGAAGGATTACGGTATTAACGTGTCGGCTATCTGCGGCATCGACACCAAAGGTTACTATCGGCATATCAACGCGGCACTCGATATCAAACCGGAAATCACTATGGATGACGGCGCTGATCTGGTTAATGTTCTGCATTCTGACAGGCGAGATCTGCTGCCCCAGGTTATAGGGGGTACGGAGGAGACAACCACCGGCGTCATTCGTTTGCGCGCGATGGCCAAAGACAAGGTGCTGCAGTATCCCATTGTTGCGGTCAATGATTCGCAGACCAAACACATGTTTGATAACCGCTACGGCACCGGTCAATCGACGATCGATGGTATCCTGCGCGCAACGAATTTCCTGCTGGCAGGATCAATTGTCGTGATTGCCGGATACGGCTGGTGCGGTCGCGGATTGGCGATGCGGATGAAAGGACTCGGCGCCGATGTGATCGTGACCGAGGTCGATTCGATTAAAGCTATTGAAGCCGCGATGGACGGTTTCCGGGTCATGCCGATGTTTAAGGCAGCGCCTTTAGGTGATGTCTTCGTAACGCTGACCGGTGACATCAATGTCCTTCGTCCGGAGCATTTTACGAGGATGAAGCCGGGGGCAATCGTTTGCAACAGCGGACACTTCAATGTTGAGATCGATCTCGCGGGTTTGGCGAAGATGTCGAAGAAGCGTCGCATGGCGCGCAATCTGGTCGAGGAATTTACGTTACCTTCGGGTAAGAAGATCAATGTCCTTGCCGATGGTCGGCTGATCAATCTCTCGGCGGCTGAAGGGCATCCGGCCATGGTGATGGATATGTCATTTGCCAATCAGTTACTGTCTTGCGAGTTCATCGTACGGAACTACAAGAAGCTGGCGAAGGATGTTTTCTCGCTGCCGGCGAAACTTGACTATCATGTCGCAACGTTGAAGCTAAAGTCAATGGGCATCGCTATCGACAAGCTTACCGCCGAACAGAAGAAGTATCTTTCCAGTTGGAAGATGGGGACGTAGGGGCTGCAGCGGACACCACAATCAAATCGTGACGCGTCAGGTCACGGACGCAGGGCGTCCTAAGACCTGACGCAACGGTTAAATCAGAGCTTGCCATCAGTAAGGGATTCCTGACCGTTTTCTTATTTGTGCAGCATATTGTTAAC
>JAPLUP010000292.1 GCA_026397575.1 Candidatus Zixiibacteriota bacterium | reverse complement strand
GGTTCTCTCTCGCCCATCTTACGGCGTATTCTGTGCATTGGCTCAACGCATGGGATATTCCCACCAACTACGAGAACGTCAGTGTCTTGAGTGCTCGCCTGTTTCCCACTGATTTTGGGATGAGTGGCTTCCCGGAGTTGCCCGACGCCCTGCGCACAAATCGCAGTCTTCTACAAATGCGTCCTAAGTATCGGGGCTTCGCGACCTCGGATCCTCGCAAAGGCGTGTATCTGACTGAGAAGGGCCGCACAGAAGTGGCACGCGTTATCGAGGCAATTGGGGTGCCAACCTTCGAGGGCAAATCGGTTCAACTAGAGGACTATGCAGTTGACCCCCGGCGACCGGCTAAGAACAGAGAACGAACTTATAGTCCAACGCAGATTCTCGAAGACCGGCGTTCTCGATTATTGTTTCGGCGGTTCAAAGAGGGGCAATTCGCAGACACTGACGTGGTGCATCTCTTAGGGCTACTTGGTCTATATGATCACACCCCGCCGGTTGAAGTCCGCCGCGAATTCAAGCAGTTGCGAGATCTAGCAACCGCTGTTCACGACGATGAGTTCCTGCAATTCCTGGACGCGGTGAATGAGAGATTCGGCACTTACCTCGACAGGCCCGACCAATCGCATCGTAAGGAGCCAAAGAATGGGACATGATGTGTTTTATCCGCGTACCGCGCCGCGCGAAGGGAAACGGCAGGCTATTGAAGGGCTTGGCCGCAGCTTCTGTAAGACGCTGGCAGAGCCGATTACGAATAGTGATTCGAGCGCCAAACGGAAGCTTAACATTCCCCAAGCTAGCGGCCTCGTCGATCTTATGCTTTCGGTTCCAAAGGGAACCCAGATGGACACTGATTCGCTGCGCGCGAAGTTGGCGGGCAAGTACCCTCGACGAGTTGTGGTTGTTGAGGTTGTTACTGCAAAATCGAGCGGCCGTCAGGTTGGCGAGATTGTTGTTATTGACCGGGCCGAGGGAATGAGTGCGGCCTATCTGCGGGAGGCTCTCGAAGATATTGCGGGCGACAGGACAGGCCAAGCTGGTGGAATGCCCGGCCGAAATTTGTTTGGCCGCGGTCTGTCGGATGTGATGCGTGCCCACTCTAGTGAAGGTGGTCCCAAGAACCTGCAGCCGGTTGTCCAGACCTTCGACGGAAAGCAGTTGACAATTGCGCAGGGCGAGTGGCGTAAGGAGAAAGGGTGGACCATCGATATGACGTACGAAGATGATCCACCCAAGAGCAAGTTAAAAGCGCCCTTTCTCGATCCCGCCAGCGAGGGCACGGCTGTTCGCTTCGTGATTTCAAGCAAGGCTCGAACTGAAGGCTGCAAGATTCCGGATCACCCTAATATCCTTTGGCGTCTGGCCAATTTCTACATGTTGAGGTTGATCGCCAGCGATCCCAATGTCGAACTTGTTCTACGTCAATACCGCGCCCAGGGAGTCGTCGAGGATCCCGTTCGATACGATTTCCCCGTTGGGCAAGTCATAGAGTCCTTTTCCCAAACGTTTGACCCAGCCAAGTTTGGACTGGAAGTCGATCCGCTGAAAGCAGATTTCGTGATCGTAAGAGGTTCTGAATCGGAACGCCCACTAGCGGGGCCGGGGGCGGATCGCGATGGCCGCGAGAGAGGCATTCTCATTGTTGATGACCTTGATGTCGTATATGATCTCACCTTTGCTGATCCCGACTATGAGAAGGCTGATTACCTGGCGCGCATCTTTGGAGTTATTCGGGTCAATGGTTTGCGGAAGGTCTTGGACTCGTATCTCAACGCAGAGCGCCCATCGTCACCCCTGCGTCCGGACCGTGACGGATTCAATCGTGACCATGAATTTGCAAGAGCCATGCTCGACTTCTTCGCCGAGAACCTGCGCCCCGTCTACGAGAGGGAGCGCAGGATTGTCGAGGAGAAAGAACGCGGCGATTTCTCATCGGAGACTAAGAAACGCATCGACGAAGCGCTCAAGCACTTGAACAAATATTTTCAGCAAATCACTGAGCTTAGCAACAGGGGGCCCGGCCCACAACCGCCGCCCGTCCCCAAGCCTGCGAAGCCAGTCGTTTTCTTCCCAGAGCACACGAGACCGGTTGCAGGTCGGCCACGCCAAGTGTTGCTCCTGGTGCGAGACGATGTCGTAAAGAGCGGTGCTGAGGTGACGGCAAGCAGCACTGGCGAGGGGATTTCGGTCCAACCCGAAACGGAGCAAATTGACAAGAAGGAATGCCC
>JAPLUP010000302.1 GCA_026397575.1 Candidatus Zixiibacteriota bacterium | reverse complement strand
CGAACGAACAAGCGCCCGTGCAAAGCGTATGAGGGTAACCCGCTGAACTATCGCGAGAACATTGATATCACCGTCTTTCGCGAGAATACGGAAGACCTTTATGCCGGCGTTGAGTATTACCCGCTGCCCAAGAAATTGTCGGCGATCATGGCTGAGCTGCACAAGAAAGCCAAGCGATTTGCCGAGATGCCGGAAGACGAAGTGGCGCTGTCGTGCCGGTTGGTGACCAGGACCGCGTCGCGAAACATCATTCGCGATGCGTTTGAGTTTGCCAAAGCAAACGGTAAGAAATCGGTTACCATCGTCGAGAAACCGAACGTGCTGCGAGAAACCTCGGGTCTATTCTGCCGCGAAGGTCGCAAGGTGGCTCAGGGGTATCCCGGAATCAAACTGGAAGAGACCAATATCGATGCCATGTGCATGTGGTTGATCAAAAATCCGATGGACTATGAGGTGTTAGTGACCACCAACATGTTTGGCGATATTATTTCCGACTTGTGCGCGCAGTTGGTCGGTGGATTGGGATTTGCCTCGTCGGGGAACATTGGCGATAAGTACGCCGTATTCGAGCCAACGCATGGTTCGGCGCCGAAATATGCCGGCATGAACAAAGTTAATCCGATCGCGATGATGCTTGCGACGAAGTTGATGCTGGAGTATCTGGGCGAGAAGAATTCTGCTGAGCGTTTGGAAGCCGCGATTGCCGCAGTGATCAAGGAAGGCAAAGTGCGGACGTACGACATGGGTGGCAAAGCGACGACGACGGAGATGGCGCAGGCGGTTGCCGACAAGCTGTAGATCAGATCATTTGAGATCGGAGATAGATCGCCGTGCCGACATTGATCGGCACGGCGATTTTTGTATTGAAATGGCATGAGTTGGATTCCCGAGTTCGGGACTGCTGCAAAAACCCAAACCGTGTCATTGCGAGGAGTGCGGAGAGGTTGATACAGGGTGTGAAGCACGACGAAGCAATCTCGATTTACGCTCTCCAGATGCGGGCGCGCAGATTGCTTCGTCGTCATTGCCCCTGCACTCTTCCACTCACCATGACTCCTCGCAATGACACGGCCTGGGTTTTTTCAACAATCCCTCTCGGGAGACTAACGGGTCTTGCCAAGGTTATTGCGAAGCTTCTGTGATCTTGCCTCGTGCGGTCGTCTCCTGCAATAGGGCACCGAATTCAGCGCCAAGCAAAACGACAAAAGCGGAGTAGTATACCCAGAGAAACATAACGGCAATGGAGGTGAAAGAGCCGTAAATGGTGAGAAAGCGTGCAGCGTGAGAAACATAGTAGTCGAAGAGAAGCTTGGAAATTTCCCACAGTATACCTGCCACCAGTGCGCCATAGAAAGCATTCTTGAAATGATTCCACTTGCTCGGCAGTAGGTAATAGATCCAGGCGAAGAGCATGGTGGAAACAAGGATCGGAACCACAAAGGAGATCACGGTACCCACAAGAGGTAGTTTCAGCAACGGAATGTGAAGCAGAGGAAGTTCTCCTTGCCCTGCGAGACTGATAAGACCTGTCAGTATGAAAGAAATCAACAGGAAGAGAATCATGAAGGGGATGCAGAGCAACGGAACCAGATAGGCGCGCCAGGAACTGCGAAACTCCACCGTGCGCCAGATGCGGTTCATATCATATTCGAGTTCCATAAAGATCGACATGCTGCCCCAAAGCAAGCCAACAACACCGACGATGCCGAAAATCGTCTTGCCTTTGACGGCGGCGGAAATCAGTTCGATGGCTGCCGATGCCGACAATGGCAAGTTGCCGGTGATGAAGGCGATGATGTCCTGAGATGCCTGATCGGACGAGGAGAAGAAGTGGCTCAGAAGTGATGTGGCCAGTAGCATGAACGGCACAAATGACAAAATGGCATAGAAT
>JAPLUP010000157.1 GCA_026397575.1 Candidatus Zixiibacteriota bacterium | reverse complement strand
GCCAGGTTGGCAGACCGAGCGAAGTAATCCAATCACCGATGATCTTGAGCAGCGGCGACAGCTCCAATCTCATCGGTCAACCTCCGGCAGAATGACATCCAGGGACGCAAACATCGCCACCAGATCGGCGATCATTATTCCCGGAGCGACTTCCGGAATCAACTGCGTATGGCAGAACGAACCGCCCCGCAGCTTGAGTCTGTATGGTTTCGTTGAACCGTCGGAAATGATATGGCAACCCATTTCTCCGCGCGAGTTTTCGATCCGTGCGTATACCTCACCAACCGGCGGCTTGAACAGAGGCTTCATCTTAGCTTTGATGTCACCGGTCGGCAGTTGATCGAGCGCCTGACGCACGATCTCATTCGACTGGCGTAGTTCTTTTACACGCACCATATAGCGATCCCAAACATCGCCCACGGTGCCGGTCGGAATCTCGAATTTGAAGCGGTCATAAATTGAATAGGGGTCGTCACGTCGCAAGTCCCATTCGACACCGGCCGCTCTCAGAACCGGACCCGAAGCGCCATAATCAAGGCACACCTGCTTGTTGACTATGCCCACATTCTTCGTGCGCGCCAGAAAAATTGGATTTTCAGTCAGCAGCGCCTCGTAATCATCAACACGGGCTTGGAAAGTATCGACGAACTTGCGCGCCAACGGCAGAAACTGCTCCGGTATATCCTGGGAGACTCCGCCGACTCTGATGTAGTTGTACGTCAAGCGCTGACCGCAGGTCATTTCGAAGAGATCCATGATCGTCTCGCGCTCGCGAATGCAGTACAGAAACGGTGTGATGGCGCCGAGATCGAGCGAAAAAGTCCCCAGGAAAATCAGATGCGAGGCAATTCGATTAAGCTCCAGCATGATCACGCGCAGATATTCGGCGCGCTCCGGCACTTCAATAGCGGCGATACGCTCGGCTGCCAGACAGAAAACTTCCTCAGTCGACATCGACGTGACATATTCAAAACGATCAAGCAGCGGAATACACTGCGGGTAGGTGCGATTTTCGCAAATTTTTTCGATCGCACGATGGAGATATCCCACGTGTGGCTCGGCGTTTTTGATGATCTCGCCGTCCATTCGCAGAAGCAATCTAAGCACCCCGTGCGTTGACGGGTGCTGCGGCCCCATGTTGACTTCAAATTCTTCGGTATATCCGGCCTGAGGTTCTCTCATCCACCAATCTCCGGCATCTTCACGAAGTTCCTGCCCGTCCAGTCGCGCAACATCGGAGGTCCCTCATCCCAGTCATCGGGAAGCAGGAATTGCGTTAGATTCGGATGTCCCACAAACTCAACGCCGAATAGCTCCCATATCTCCCGTTCAAACCAGTTGGCGCCTTTGATCATGGTACTGATCGTATCAATCTTGCCGCCGAGACGTTCAACTTTGGTGCGCACGGTGAGCTTGTGCTTGTATTCTATCGAAGAGATGAAATAGACAATATCAATATTCGTCGTCATATCGACGCCGGATATGGAGGACAGATACGCCATCTTGAGATCAGGATGCGTCTTGATATATTCAAAGAACGCTACCACGATCTTCGGATCAATTTGTACCGCTGTCTGTACTGGATTAAGCTCGATCGCTTCGACTTGGGATGGAAACTTCTCGACGAGCAGTCTGATAATGGTTCCGCTATCAGCCACGCTTATCGCTGCTCCAATCTTGCAGCTTCTCGTGCTTGATCTTTTCCTGCAGCTTGATACATGCTTCCATCAGCGACTCAGGCCGCGGCGGACAACCGGGAAGATACACGTCCACGGGAATGATCAAGTCCACCCCCTTGAGCACTGCATACGAATCATAATAGAACGGGCCGCCGTTGCAGGCGCAACCCCCCATGGCAATCACGTAACGCGGCTCGGCCATTTGCTCGTACAAGCGTTTCACCCGAGGCGCCATCTTGTAAGTAATGGTGCCGGCCACAAACATCAGATCCGCCTGACGTGGCGACGCGCGGAAAAACATACCGAATCGATCAAAATCGTAGCGGGAAGCTCCCGTGCACATCATCTCGATTGCGCAGCAAGCGGTACCGAAAAGCAGATACCACATCGAGGAAGCGCGAGACAGATTGAGTATCTTTTCTAACGAAGTGGCTACGATTGCGCCGCCGGGAATCTTCTCGGCGATTATCGGAACTCTCGAAATTATACCCATTTGAGCATTCCCTTCTTCCAAGCCCAGAGCAAACCGATCAAGAGGATGCCGACAAAGATCAGCATCTCGATCAATGCAAACAGCCCTAGAGACTTGTACGCAACCGCCCAGGGGAACAGGAACACGGCTTCGACGTCGAAGATCACGAAAATCAGCGCGAAAATATAAAATCGGGGATTAAACTGGATCCATGCCGAACCGATCGACGGTTCGCCGCACTCATAGTTGCGCAGCTTCTCGTCCGACGGTCTTTGGGGGCGAATAAAGCGGGCAATCCAGACGGTGGCAATAACAAACACCAGTCCGAGCAACATAAAGATACCGACTGGCGCGAAACTACTTAGGCTCATCTCTGCAACTCCACCGAGGCCGGACCTTGTGATTTACTTCACAAGCAGTTAATGACCGGTCACCCGTCAAATAGCGCGCAATTAAACAGGAGACACTCAATTGGTCAAGTCTTTTTTGGGACTGCTGCAAAACCTCGAAATTATCATCGCGGGGAGTCCGGCAGCTGCCGGTCCGTCAGGCGCCGGACTGAACGACGAAGCAATCTGCGCGCCTGCATCTGGAGAGCGTTCAATGTTCAGTAGGTCGGGTTCGCAGCGAATCGCCGAACCCGACATTTGTCCTCACCACTACACCGCGCCGTCAGGAGCCCTTCCTGACGGCATGTAACTGGTGTTGTCATTCCCGCGCAGGGGACTGTTGAAAAACCCTGGTATCATGCTGAGGCGAGAGTATTTTGAGGGTGTTTCGGCTGGATGAAGGCAATCGGTGTGAAAAGCCAGGCGATCGCGGTC
>JAPLUP010000384.1 GCA_026397575.1 Candidatus Zixiibacteriota bacterium | reverse complement strand
GGTGATTTCACCCTCTGCCAACGCCTGATCAAGTTGATCGAGAGTAGTGTAGGTACTTTCGTGGAAATAGACCGGTGTAGTGGCACTAACAGGCGTGGCAGTACAAAGCAGAAACAGTAGTCCGATAAAGATTGCCGGTGATTTCGACATCATCACATGAGGTTATATTTCTTCAACTTCCGATAGAGTGTCCGCTCGCCGATGCCCAAGAAAGATGCCGCCTTTTTGCGATTGCCATCCACTTTTGCCAATGTCTCGCGGATCAGTCTTTCTTCCATTTCTTCAAGATCGCCGGCTGCAGTGAGCGGATGGACTTCCTGCCCTTCACCGTCGCTGAAATGCTTGCCAATCAGCTTCTTCATCTCCATAATCTCATTGGCCAGATTGAGCAACGCCTGATAGATCAGCCGATACCCCGTATCCTCGGTTTTGATATTGGTGACCACCGGCAATGAGCGGTCAGCAACGGCGTGCTTGTCAAGCAGCGACGCTACCGTCTCACGACTGATTTCTCCCCGGGGGTCGGTAATCAGGAGGCGTTGCAGGAAATTTGTCAGTTCCCGAACATTGCCCGGCCATCCGTATTTGAGCAAGAGGTCAGTTGCGTCGGGGCTAAAACCAATTCCCTTTTTATGCCGTCCGAGGAAATGAGCAATCAGCGGCAGGATATCCTCCTGACGTTCAGCGAGTCGAATCAATCTGATATTAATTACGCCGAGACGGTAATACAGGTCGGCGCGGAAATTGCCGCTTTCGACGTCGGCTTCCAGATCGCGATTTGTGGCCGCGATAATGCGCACGTCGACCGTAACAGCCTTTCTGCCACCGATGGGAGTGAACGTTTTGGTCTCGATAGCGCGCAGCAGTTTCGCCTGCAGTCGCGGATGCATCTCGCCGATTTCGTCGAGAAACAGCGTTCCCTTGTGTGCGTGCTGCAGCAGGCCGGGTTGCTTGCTGTCGGCCCCCGTAAATGCCCCCTTTTCGTAGCCGAACAATTCCGACTCCAGAAGCGTGTCGGGTATGGAAGCGCAATTGATCGACACAAATTCGTTATCTTTGCGCGGCGAATTCTCATGCAACGCGCGAGCAACTAATTCCTTGCCGGTTCCCGACGGGCCGGTCACCAGAACGGAAATATCGGTAGGCGCTACTTGTTGAACCCGAAGCGCGGCATCGCGCAGATTCTTGGAGTGACCAACGATTCCGGCGCTGTCTAACAAATAGCGGATACCAATTGCATCGCGAATGCTCTGTTCGATTTCGCCCAGCGACAACGCCGAGTCGATCAAGTGGTCAACGGAAACATCGGCAATTGCCCGGCGACCGGTCAGCAAGAACACATCGGTCAACGGCGATAGACGGTTGAGCTTCCGCAGAAACGGCACAGCTTCCATCTCGTGCGATTCAAAGTCAAGCAAGACAAACTTCTGCGCCTGCTTTGTCAGATGACTCAACGCTTCGCTCAGTCCATCCACAATTTCGATCTGTAGGTCGGTCCCTTTGGGCCACGAGGCGCATATTTGTTCTATCAGCTTTTCGCCTTTGATAGCGAGCATTCTCTTTTCCGCAATCATCGCCGCCTCCGCTTTCTCGGAGTCTGCATTGTTCTCGTCCGGTTTCCCGGAGTCTGTATCGTCTTTGACCCGCGCTTGGCAGGTCGCGTGTCTTCCACCAACCGTAAGTCAATCTCCCCCGACTCCAGCGAGACTCTGACGACTTGCACTCTGACCTTGTCCCCCAGTCGCAGACTGCGCCGCGAACGCCTGCCAATCACTTCGAATTTTTCAAGATCAGCAGTATAGTAATCATCTTCCAGGGTCGACAATCGCACCATTCCTTCGGCGCCGACGTCGACGATACGAGCGAAGAAACCGAACTTGAGCATACCGCTGATTACTCCATCATACACTTCTCCCAGTTGCCGTGACAAGAATTCCGCCTGCTTAATCGCGAGCGTTTCGCGCTCGGCCTGCATGATCACTATTTCTTGTTCCGAGCAATGCTTGCCGGTCCGCGTCAGCGCAGATTTCAGCGCCGCACCTTTGGCGGGATTGTACTCACCACGGAGCACTTGTCTGAGGATGCGATGGACAATCAAATCGGGGTAACGACGAATCGGCGACGTAAAGTGCAGATAGGACGCAAACGCCAATCCGAAATGCCCGATGTTTTCCGGCTGATAGTACGCCTTCTGCATCGAACGAATCAGCAACTCATTGAGAATCTCCTGTTCGTCCTTGCCACGCAATCCCGAGATAAAATCGGCGATAAATTTCGGTTGGGGGGGCAGACCGAACGACACCCGGTGTCCGAAATTTGCAGCGAAATTTATGAATGCCATCAGCTTCTCCGGATTTGGAGACGGATGCACTCTGTAGAGCACGGGGATGTTTTTCGCCAGTAACACCGACGCCACCGTCTTGTTTGCCAGCAGCATGAACTCCTCGATAATGCGATTGCTCATCTTGCGCTCGCG
>JAPLUP010000376.1 GCA_026397575.1 Candidatus Zixiibacteriota bacterium | reverse complement strand
TCGGTTTGTGTCTGAGCGGCGAAGACCGCTAAAGCATCCTGAACGATACGTCTTTTGTGGCGGGATTGTTCACAATGCCCCGCCAAGCTCATCGCTTGATGAAAGGTACAGCGTTGATGCCCGACCCGGGGATAATGCGCCTGAATCGCCTTGACCAAGCCGGCATTGGCATCACTCACGATCACTTCCAGAGACTCTCCTCCCAAACCACGGTGCTTTAAGTCCGAGACAAAACCCCACCAGGAACTCTCCGACTCCTTGTCTACCACTTGGAAGCTCAGGATCTCCTGAGTCATATCTGGCTTCACTCCCACCGCGACCAGCAACACTTTCGTCAACCGCTGTGGCTTGCTCACCGTCGTAGTGTACCCCTATTGTCAAGACGGAATTAGGCGGCATTTAGGTTGGAGAAAGGTGCCGCGGTTTCGTTTGGTGTTTTGTACTCCAGCGCTTGGTGAATTCGCTCCTGGTTGTAAAAGTTGATATAGTTTTCGATGGCTTGGTGCGCCTCGTGAAAACTGTCGTAGCTGTTGAGCCAGACCTCCTCTTCTTTGATCGTTCGGATCACTCGTTCGACATAGGCATTGTCATCGGGGGCGTCATAGCCGGTATACTCTCCCTTGATTCCGTGCTGGGAGAGAAAGGCGACAAACTTCTGCGAGCAGGGCTGAGCGCCGTTATCGCTGCGCAGCACCAAACTCCGACACGACTCTCCTGAGAGCCGGCGCGATTCGAGTCCCTGACGAACGGCGCTGATCCACTCCGAGGCGCGGCAACGCTGATCCAAAGTCCAACCGACAAGCTGGCGGCTGAAACAATCGATCACGATGGTTAGATAGACCCGCCGCAGGTCCGACAACTCAAAACAGGTCATGTCGATCTGCCAGCCTTGATCCGGCTTACTTGGGCGCATTCTCTCAACACGCTTCGCACGCTGAGGTCGACGCCAGACCCGCGGCTGCAACAAACCCAGGTCACGCATGATCCGGTAGACCGTCTTGTGATTGACCGTTAGCCCATGGTGCCGCAGCAGCAACGCGCGAATCCGCCGATGTCCATAGGTCTGATGCCGATCCTTCTGGCACAATGAGCGGATCGCCTCGCGTAGCGCGTTATCGCCCGAGACCGGACACAAACGCTGCGACGGCTGTTCGCAGTCTGGCTTTCTTGTCTCAACCCATCGCCCGACCGTGGCCACCGGAATCACGAAGACTTGGGCCAGGCGACGCACGCTGATCAATGATTCAGCTCGCACCACCGCTATGGCCTCCCGTATCCGGCCGTTTTTTTTAGCGCCCGAATCGCCAGAGCCTGATTCCCGGCCAACTGTTCCAACTCGGCGATGCGCTTTTGCAAATGCTCAGTCCCCGCATCCACTCGACCCACCGGACGACCGATGCCTTGGCGAAGCAGCTCGATCGCCCGATCCTTGACCTTGTAGGCGTACGTCGAACTGATGCCATACTTCCGGCAAACTTCGGCATGAGACAGCTTCCCGGACAATAAATCCAGGGCGATCTCCACTTTCTGCTCATCCGTGAACTTGCTAACCTTGGGCATGTCTGACTCCTTCTCTGCACGGCCTGCGAGCTAAGCTCCAGTCGGCCTACGGCCTCCTTCCGCTTAGCTCGTCCTCTCCCAATCATACACTATCCGCTGTCTCACCGTCTCAGGGGTCCAGGATATTGATATCCTCTATCGTCCTCTTGATCGTCGGAGAGTCTACTACACTCCCTTAATGGTGGATTGGGGTCGACAGGAAGTGATGCGTCATTTTTTCCACGAAAACGTCTGTCTCATTTGCCCCAAGCGCCTTGAAACACAGATCCCATGGTGTCACGTCTTGGCATCTGACAACATTATCGATCACGTAACCGTCTCTCTCAAGACTGTCGACTACTGTTTCCCGCTCTATCTCTATCCCGACACAGACAAGCACGACCTCTTCACTGAGCATGGTTCCGGAACTCGTGTTCCCAATCTTGGGCCGAAGCTGGTCGAGCAGTTGACCACTGCGTATGGCAAGCAGCCCAGCCCGGAGGACATCTTCTATTACATCTATGCCATCCTGTACTCGACCGCCTACCGGAAGAAATACGCGGAATTCCTGAAGACTGATTTTCCGCGCGTCCCCTTCACGAAAGACCATTCTCTTTTCCAGGAACTTGGCGAGCAAGGCGCGGAACTGGTTGGGCTTCATCTGCTGAAGTCGAAACGGCTCACCAAGCCGACTGCCAAATTCGAGGGCAAGGGCGACCTGCAAGTTGTGAAGGTAATGTACGACGCCAAGAGATTGCGCGTAATGATCAGTCCCGACAACTGGTTTGCAGGTGTGCCGGCAGAAGTGTGGGAGTATCATATTGGCGGTTATCAGGTAGCCGAGAAATGGCTTAAAGACCGCAAAGGGCGGACACTGTCCTCTGAAGAAATTGTGACGTATGCGAGAGTCATCACGGCGTTGGCCGAGACAATCAAGATTCAATCGGGTCTGGATGCGCTGTTTGAATGCGTAGAGTCGGCAGTTCTCGAAGTAAGAATATAGGTTTTCAGCTCTGGATTCCCGCTTTCGCGGGAATGACG
>JAPLUP010000565.1 GCA_026397575.1 Candidatus Zixiibacteriota bacterium | reverse complement strand
TATTTCTAAACAAGGAGTTGTACATATCATTAGTAATCAATCCGAAGCAGTAATTCTCTCAGCTTGCCGCACGGCGCATGGTAAGTTTCAGGGAGCGCTGGCCGGTTTTTCCGGCACGCAGTTGGGCGCATTGGCGATTAAGGAAGCAGTCAAGCGCGCCGGTATCGATCCCCGGGATGTCAACGAATGCATTATGGGGCATGTAATACAGGGTGGCGCCGGGCAGGCACCCGCTCGTCAGGCAGCTCTGAACGGCGGTCTACCAGCGGAAGTCGCCGTGATGACAATCAACAAAGTCTGCGGTTCCGGTTTGAAAGCTGTCATGCTATCTGCACAGGCAATCAAAGCCGGTGACGGCGATCTCTTTGTTGCCGGCGGCATGGAGTCCATGACCAATGTCCCGTACATTCTTCCGACCGCTCGCGCTGGTATGCGCCTTGGTAACCAGATAGTCGAAGATATGATGATCAAAGACGGTCTCTGGTGCGCCTTCAAAAACTGGCACATGGGCAGCGCTGCCGAATATACGGGAAAAAAAGCCGGTGTCTCTCGCGAGGAGCAAGACGAGTACGCCTATAATTCCCATAGAAAAGCCGTTGCAGCAATGGAGCAGGGCAAGTTCAAGCAGGAGATTTTCGACGTTCTGATTCCACAACGAAAGGGGGATCCGATCGTTTACAACACCGACGAATCACCCCGCAAGGATATCTCTGTCGAGCTACTTGCCAGGCTCAAACCGGCATTTGAAAAAGAAGGCACGGTTACCGCAGGTAACGCGCCCGGCATCAACGATGGCGCCGCTGCATTGGTGGTCAGCTCACTTGCCTATGCCGAAGCTAACGGTCTGAAACCGATGGCGCGTGTTGTTGCCTACACCACAGCCGGAACACCGCCGGAGGAGCTTTTCTTTGCGCCGATTTTCGCTGTGCAGAAACTCATGAAGAAGATGGGTGTCAGCATTGAACACTTCGACTTGATCGAAGCCAACGAAGCGTTCAGTGTGCAGGCATTGGCTGATGGCAAAGGGCTCGGCTGGGACTGGACTCGTGTCAATGTAAACGGTGGCTCGGTAGCGCTGGGTCACCCGATCGGCGCTTCAGGAGCGCGAATCCTCACCACGTTGATTTATGCGTTGAGAGATCGCGGCAAAAAAACTGGCCTGGCCACGCTCTGCCTCGGCGGTGGTCATGCCGTGGCATTAGCGATTGAAATGATGTAATATCGGTTAACCGGGAGACGGTCATAATGGAGATAAAGAATGTTGCAGTAGCCGGCGCCGGCACAATGGGCAACGGTATCGCGCACGTTTTTGCGGCCAAAGGATTCAACATCACGCTGCTTGATACGACTGAAGATATGGTCAAACGCGGTGTAGAGACAATCAGGGGAAATCTCGCTCGGCAGGTCAAAAAGGGTCTGATTAACGAGGAAGAACAAAACGCTACGATGAGTCGGATCAAAGCCACGACTGACACGCGCACTTTGAGTAGTTCACATCTGGTAATCGAGGCAATTTTCGAGGATTTGCAGGTCAAGAACCGCTTCTGGAGCGACGTTGATAAAGTCTGCCCACCGGAAGTGATTTTCGCTTCCAACACGTCTTCTCTGCCGATCACACAGATCGCTGCAGCCACCAGCAGAAAAGACAAGTTTATCGGCATGCACTTTATGAACCCCGTGCCGCTAATGAAACTGGTCGAGGTCATTCGCGGCATGGCGACTAGCGATGAAACCTGCCATTCGATCAAGGACTTGTGCCTGACGCTGGATAAGACGCCGGTTGAAGTCAACGACTATCCCGGTTTTGTCGCGAATCGCATTCTCATGCCGATGATCAACGAAGCTATTTTTACGCTGATGGAAGGAGTTTCTTCCCGGGACGAGATCGACACCGTGATGAAACTGGGCGCCAACCATCCGATGGGGCCGCTGACTCTGGCCGATTTCATAGGTTTGGATGTTTGCCTGGCGATCATGGAGACGCTTTACACCGGCTACAGCGATTCCAAGTATCGTCCCTGCCCGCTGCTACGCAAGATGGTGCAGTCGGGTTGGCTCGGTCGCAAAACCAAGAAGGGGTTTTACGACTACGAATAGAGTAGGCCGCTGTTGAATTTGGTCATAAGGGGCACACGTCAGTGTGCCCCTTGTTGCTTGACTTCTGTGGCGTACATTTGTTAATTGACTGACCGGCAAGAGTGCGTCTTGCCCTGCGGCTTATGATTCGAAAACGGAGTATTTTACATAGGCGAACCAATAATGGATTTCAACTTATCTGAAGACCAGATTCTGATGCGCGATACAGCTCGCGAGTTTGCCGAAAAGCGACTCAAACCAATCGCGGAAGAGCTTGACGCCAAATCGCATTTACCGGCGGTGTTGCTCAAAGAGACTGCCGACCTTGGCTATTTCGGCTTGCTGGCGCCGGAGGAGTATGGTGGCCTCGCGATCGATTATCTCAGTTATGCGCTCGTGATCGAAGAGATTTCCAAGATGTGCGCGGCGCTGGCGATTGCTATCTCTGTGCAAAATTCACTCGTCATCAAAGCGATCAGCCGCTACGGCTCCGATGAACAGAAGAGCAAGTATCTGCCCAAGTTGGCAGCAGGCGAGTACATTGGTTCCTATTGCCTGTCGGAGCCGGCCGCCGGGACCGACGCGGGTGCGCTACAATGTCGCGCCATTCGAGCCGGCAACGATTTTGTCTTTAATGGCACCAAGAGTTGGGTGACCTCTGCAGGTTACGCCTCGATCTTCATGGTGTTTGCCATCACTGATCCGTCGACAGGACGTAAAGGAATTTCCTGCATCATCGTCGAGAAAGATTCCAGAGGGATGAACCTCGGCCAGCCGGAGAAGAAGATGGGCCTAAAGGCCTCCGACACGCGTGAGGTCTCCTTTGTTGACTGCAATGTTCCGGTCGCGCAATTGCTGGGTGAAGAAAATCACGGGTTGAAGGTTGCGTTCTCGCTGCTTGAAGCCGGGCGCGTCGGTGTCGCCGCGCAGGCGCTCGGAATTGCCGAAGCGGCATTTGCCGAAGCCGTCTCCTACGCTCGCGAACGCAAGCAGTTCGGGCAAGCAATCATCGAGTTTCAGGCGACGCAGTTCAAGCTTGCCGAGATGGCAACCCGTATCGACGCCTCACGGTTATTAACCTATCGGGCGGCAGTACTGTATGATTCCGGTGAACCGCACGTAAAAGAGATTTCCATGGCGAAACTGTTTTCATCGCAGACGGCAAATTATGTCGCCAACGAGGCGGTACAGATACATGGTGGATACGGCTATGTCAAAGAGTACGCCGTCGAGCGTTATTTTCGCGACGCCCGTATCACCGAGATTTACGAAGGAACCACTGAAGCGCAGAAGATGGTGATCGCGCGTGCGCTGATGCAAGAGACGCAGCGCTGATGTTTGCCGATTCTGAATACACCGGATTCCGCGCGGAAGTCAGAGCCTTCTGCGAGTCGGAGATTGCGCCGCTGGCGTTGGAGGCGGACGAGAAACAGATATTCCCGCCGACTCATCTGGACAAGCTTCAACAGAAGGGCTGGTGGAAAATCCAGCTACCCGAAGAGTACGGCGGCATAAACTACAACACCGTCCAGTATTCTATCATCGTCGAAGAGTTGTGTCGTGTTTGTGGCTCAACCGGACTTACTGTTGCCGCGCACAACTCGCTTGGTGTCGGGCCGATCTACAGTTTCGGCACGCCCGAGCAGCGTGACCGCTATCTCAAGACTGATTCGTCACAAGCGGTATTGATCGCATTCGGACTGACCGAGCCGCAAGCCGGTTCCGATGCCGGTGGCACGCAATCGGTCGCCGTCCGTAGCGGAGATCACTACGTGCTCAACGGCACCAAGAGTTGGATCACATCTTCGAATCTCTGCAAGTACGCCATCGTCACCGCTCGCACCGACAAGAGTGGCGGAGTCAAAGGCATCTCATCGTTTATTCTTGAGAAGGGAATGCCCGGCTTTTCGATTGGCAAGAAAGAGAACAAGATGGGTTGCCGTGGTTCCGACACGGCCTTCATGCACTTCGACGACGTCCGCGTGCCGGTAGAAAACCGCATGGGTCAGGAGGGGGAAGGATTCAAGCAGTTCATGATTACGCTGGATGGCGGACGCATCTCTATCGGCGCTATGGCGCTCGGTCTGGCTGTCGGCGCCTTTGAGGTCGCTGCGAAATATGCCGCCACGCACAAGCAGTTCGGCAAACCGATTGGCGAGTATCAGGCAATCCAATGGAAGCTGGCAGATATGGCCACTCGCATCGAAGCGGCTCGCGGATTGATTTACGGCGCCAGCGTGATGAAGGACAAGAAGCAGAATTACTCTCAGCAATCGGCAATGGCGAAGCTCTACGCTGCCGAGGTGTGCAACTTTGTCACTTCCGAAGCGATAGGAGTGTTAGGTGGCGACGGCTACTCACCACGATACCCAGTCGAGAGAATGTATCGCGACATGAAATTGACTGAAATCGGCGAAGGCACGTCCGAAATACAACGAATGGTCATCGCCCGTGCTATACTCAAATCCATTAAAGTAGATGCTTAATCTGAAGTAGGAGGATATATGGCTTTCGAAAAAGTTGACAAGATTTGGATGAACGGTCAGTTTGTCAACTGGGACGACGCGAAAATTCACGTGCTCTCACACGTCGTCCATTACGGAAGCAGTCTCTTCGAGGGAGTAAGATGCTACAATACAAAGAAGGGTACCGCCGTATTTCGCCTCGCCGAACATACCAAGCGCCTGTTCGATTCGTGCAAGATATATAAGATGAAAATCCCGTACACGCCCGAGCAATTGAACCAGGCGCAACTGGAGTTGATCCGCATCAACAAGATGGATAGCTGCTATATCCGCCCATTGGTTTACCGCGGCTACAATGCGCTCGGTGTTGACCCGTCCAGTTGTCCGATCGACGTCGCTATTGCGATTTGGCGGTGGGGAAAATATCTTGGCGCCGATGCGCTGGACAAGGGTGTTGATGTCTGTGTGTCATCGTGGAATCGGATGGCTTCGAATACCTTCCCGGCGATGGCAAAAGCGGGCGCCAACTACATGAACAGCCAACTCATCAAACTGGAAGCGATTCAGAACGGCTATGTCGAAGGTATCGCGCTTGATCACAACGGTATGGTATCCGAGGGTTCCGGCGAGAACATCTTCGTCTATTTCGAAGGCTGTTTGCTGACGCCACCCTACAATGCTTCGATTCTCCCCGGCATTACGCGCAAGACGGTGATTACGCTGGCGCGCGAAATGGGAATGGATGTGTGGGAGCGCAACATTCCTCGCGAGATGCTCTATATCGCTGACGAAGTATTCCTTACCGGTTCGGCAGCAGAAATCACGCCAATTCGTTCGATTGATCGTATCCAGATTGGTGAGGGCATGGCTGGACCGATTACGCGCAAGCTGCAGCAGGCGTTCTTCGACGTGATCGAAAACGGCAACGACAAGCATGGCTGGCTGACGTTCGTATAAGATAAGCAGAGGCAACGTGCGCGGTTGCCCGCTGACTTGCGAATTGCCGAGGCGCGCAGTCACCCTGTTCCTGTGCGTTGTGCGAGCCGTATCCGTGACGAGATGTCACGACTAAAGTCGCTCCTACAACTCGTCATAAGTGATAGTCTCACGAAATTGTAGGAGCGACTTTAGTCGCGACTCTGGGGCTGACCACTTATGTCAGTCTGAAAGAAACCTCCTGCTGAAAGGGAACAGGAGCTTACAATGAAAATCGCTCTCGGCGCCGACCATAAAGGTTACGCTCTCAAAGCTCCAAATGGGTGACACCGGAGTTGGCTGAGAAGATCGTTAAGGTGTGGCTGGAGACGAAGTTTGAAGGGGGAAGGCATGCGAATCGGGTGAAGAAGTTCTCGATTTTGTAGGGGCGACCGCATGTGGTTTTGACCCACAGAGCTAATCAGTGTTGTGTCGCCCGGTCATAAGCGAGAGGAAAGGCGATGAAGAGTACTGTTAGAGTGGTTGTGGTGGTCGTCGGGAGTCTCATTCTAGCGCAGTTCATTAACGGAGTAGCGGCTTTCGCTATCGGTTTCGCCGTTCTGACTGTCTGGGTGTTTGTTGACAGCAAGAAATCGGTTCGAAAAGTGGAGATGCTTAGATTTGGTCTATCTCCGGAAGAGGCTGCCGGTGTAGAAAGTGACCTGGCCAGTGGCAACAAAGCTGCGGCAGTGGGGCGCTTTCAAAAGGCACAGGATCGTCAGAGGTCCGCATTACTTGATCAAGGCATCGACTCCCTCTCCGTAGATTGTGTAATCGGCCGAGACATACAATGGACTGATATTCTTCGCCAGGTTTTTCGAGTTCTCGAATTCGACCGAATCGGCACCACTGTTCTTGCGGACGGCACTGTAAAGGCGGCAAATTTGCACGAGCCATATGGATACTTGCTCGTCGAATCACCGATCTTCAATGTTAAGGCACGCTTACCGATCATTCACCGCGATGACTTTTTCTTAGCAACGACCGTATACGACGAGCCGCAGGTGGTTGAGCGGATCGGGCAAGAAGAGTTGCTCGTAACCTATTTCCCAGAACACAAGCTACCTAAGGCGTATGCTGGCACAAGACACGCCCTCCACTATGTTCTGGTGTCGCGAGGCACTCTTGAACGATACTATGATTTCAATGACGGCGAGCACATGGCAAATCCAGCGCCAGAGAAACTCTTCAAGAAATTCGCTTGGAACGGTGAAATCCGGGTGGAGGTAAATCCCGACCCCGAGTTATAGTTGTTTGCGAAGGAAGACGTCAGCCCCCGAGGGGGCTTGACCTAAGGCACTCAATCGCGGATATCAGTTGGAGGAGAATGCAATGGAGAGAAATCCGGACAGACTCATGCAGGCATATGCGAGGCTCAAGGCTTTCCGCGACCATGTTGAGCAGCTGGCCATCAGCGAGCTATATGTAAAAGAGTACCATGCGATTCTGGACGAAATCGCGGAGTTGGGCTACGAGATAGATAAATTCAGAATACCTGTTGAGATGCTTACTAGAAAACTCAGTAGTTCCAACTACTTAACTGGGGCCGAACAATACAGCAAAGAGCTTTATGTAGAAAAGGCTTTCTTCATGATGAAGCTCGACGGGCTGCTGTATTGCTTCCGACCTTCGACTCAGGAACCTCCCACTTCGATTGGATTTCACCAAGATTGACTTTCTAGGGTGGAGGCTGGTGAGTCACGATTGAAGTGATGCGATAGCTTCGCTAGCACACCGAATTAGCCGCTTGGCCTGCGTAAACATCAGCAAATATGATTGATGAATGTTTGACTGAAGTCTTTCACGATTCTCAGATGAGAGTGTGCTGTCAAATGTCCGGTCGAGGTTTACCCAAAAGCGGTCTACCTCTTGATTCATACCACACACAATCGAGAGCACTTCCAA
>JAPLUP010000622.1 GCA_026397575.1 Candidatus Zixiibacteriota bacterium | reverse complement strand
CAAATAATCCCCGAGACACACAATCCGGGCAAGGCGTGCACAACCTGTCACAATTCGCACAGCCCTCAGCTTAAGCCCGAGGCCGAAGAATGTAGCACATGTCACGGGGGGATCGCTAATCAAAAGGTTGTCTCCTTCCATGCGACCCTTCCCTGTACCCGGTGCCACGCCGTCCCAAAGGAGCACCTGCTTGAGCCCCGACTGGTGAAAGCGGCCAAGCCCACGTCTCGTAATCTCTGCGGTGAATGTCATGCCGTCGGAGCTGATTCCCCTTCCGATATTCCTCGGATCGATCTCGCGAGTCACGGCGGAAATGTCGTCTGCTGGGAGTGTCACTATCCACATTTTCCGGAGGCCAGATAATGACCGACCAAGCGCCGAAAATGCCGCGCCGCGATTTCCTTGACACCGCCGTTAGGAAGCTGCCAGCCTGGCTGCTTGTCTTCAAACTGATCAACCCGGCAGAGCTTCTGGGAGACGGCGACTCGACAGATGTGGGTAATCCCAAGTACGATCCTACTCAGCACGATTATGCAATGGGTGTTGCCGTTCATAAGTGTATCGGCTGCGGCAGATGCGCTGACGCCTGCAAGACTGAAAACGATGTTCCTCGCGAACCGATCTATTTTCGAACCTGGGTGGAACGCTATATCACATCCACTAAGGGCGAGACTCAAGTCGACAGTCCAAATGGCGGCATTGACGGTTTTCCGCAGGCCCATAAGGAAGCCGACATTCTGAGGACCTTCTTCGTGCCCAAGCTCTGCAATCATTGTTCCAAGCCCCCCTGTGTGCAAGTGTGTCCGGTCGGGGCAACATTCCAGTCACGGGACGGCGTGGTGCTTGTCGATGAAACCTACTGTGTTGGTTGCCGCTACTGCATCCAGGCCTGCCCTTACGGCGCGCGCTACCTGCACCCGAAGAAAAAAGTGGCTGACAAATGTACTTTCTGCTATCACAGAATCATGAAAGGTCAAGTTCCCGCCTGCGTAGAAGTTTGCCCGACTCAGGCGCGAGTGTTTGGGGAAGCCGGACAGCAGAGCAGCCCCCTGCGACGCTTTCTTCGCTTTAATGACGTCACTGTGCTAAAGTCGTGGCTGAACACCAAACCAAAAGTGTATTACGCCGGCGCAGACGGGGAAGTGAGATAGAACCGATGATTGACGTTACGAGACTTGCCACAGAGCTTCCCAACGTGACCGGCTATATCTATCCCAACGAGTATGAGCTCCATTGGGGCATTCTGATTGTTGTCTACCCGTATCTTACCGGGCTGGTGGCGGGGGCATTTATCCTCGCTTCCCTCGAGCGGGTGTTTAAGGTAAAAGCGCTTCAACCGGTTTATCGTCTTTCGCTCTTGACGGCGTTCTCCTTCCTGCTGGTGGCACCCCTACCCTTGTTGGCTCATCTGGGACATCCGGAACGATTCTCCGAAATGTTCTTGACGCCACATACCGAGTCAGCAATGGCGATGTTCGGGTTTGTTTATGCCTGGTATCTGATGGTGGTCTTGCTGTTGGAAATCTGGTTCGACTACCGACGAGACATTGTCTTCTGGGCCAAGGAGAAAGGTGGATTCGTCAAGTACGTGTATCGGTTTCTCACTTTCGGAGCTTCCGACATTTCCGATGCCGCGATCCGTTTCGACGACAAAATCGGCCGCGTGATCACGATTATCGGTATTCCTTCTGCTTTCTTATTGCACGGGTACGTTGGCTTCATCTTCGGTTCGGTGAAAGCGAATCCCTGGTGGAGTAGCGTACTAATGCCGATTGTTTTCCTTTTTTCAGCCATCGTATCCGGCATTGCCATCGTGTTGTTTATTTACATGGTTTCTACCATGTTCCGTTGGAAACAGGTCAATATGCCATGCTTAAACAAGCTTGCGGAACTGCTTTTCTATGCCATCCTGGTTGACTTCTCGCTCGAAGCCCTGGACTTCATTCAGCGACTTTACGAATCCGAGGAATCTATCAACATCCTATCACAGATGATCTCCAGTCGGCTGTTTATAAGTCTGATTGTTTCGCAGATCGTCTTAGGCACACTGATCCCATTGGTAGCCCTGGCAGCAGCGCGGTTTGGTCGCATCCCGGATGAGATGCGCAGGATCATGTACTTGGTTGCAGCAGTGTTGGTTCAGGTGGGAATCTTCAGCACCCGCTGGAATGTCGTGATCGGCGGACAACTCTTCTCAAAGAGCCTTCGCGGCCTCACTTTCTACAAGTTGGAGCTCTCTGGTCTGGAAGGCCTTCTGGCTTCCGGTGCACTAATAGTTCTGCCTTTTGTGATTCTCTTTATACTCGTGAAGCTGTTCTCGCCGTGGGACCGGCAGGAAGTTGACGTGAAATCCTCAAAGGCTTGACTCGGTATCAGCGGATTACATCACTGGTGCTTTTCAGCGATGCCACGAGGGATTTGCTCTATTCTTGCGACCGCCTCATAAACAGATTCTTGCTGATCTCATCGTTTTCCTTCTGCATGAGGTGGTCGAGTTCGACAAGATAGCGATACTGCTGACGCTCTTTTAGCTTCTCAAAAGTTTTCTCTTCTTTGGTTGCTTCGATCAATCGACCGCGTTTGATTTCTTCCTTGCGACACGCGTCGGTGATCACGCGCTCCTGAGTAGCCATGTTGGTAAGCAGACGTTGTTGGTAGTAGACCGAGCGCGTAAGACGCGACACATCGACATGATCTCGCTTCTGCGTCTTAAGGGCTTCAATTTCGTTGTGAAGATGCTGCTGCAGCATGGCCAGATGCGCTTCTTCCATGCGTCGCATCCGTTCCGCCTGCGACAGCTCCTTTTGCTTTTGCATCTTGTTGTAGGTCTTAACCTGCAACAGTTTCTGGAGTCGGAATCTGAATTTTTTCACCGATGATGCCTTTCAGGCGTTCGAGGTCGGCTGCAAAATCGGGAGTATCGGCATTGAGGTCCTGCTGCAAGAACTGGTTGAGTTGCGGGACCCTCTTGATCGAGTTGTCGATTTCCGACGAAGAGCCCTTTACATAGGCGCCGATGTTAATCAGATCCTCGTTCTCAGAGTAAATGGCCAACACTTTGCGAGCATCGCCCGCCAGATCGCGGTGTCCTTCCGAGACGACGTCGACCATCACGCGCGAGATCGATTGCAGGATGTCAATCGCAGGGTAATGTTTGCGGTGCGCCAGTGCGCGCGAGAGTGTGACATGCCCATCGAGAATTGAGCGCACCTGATCCGAAATCGGCTCGTTGAAATCGTCCCCCTCTACCAGAATCGTATAGAGACCGGTGATCGATCCTTTTTCGGCAGCGCCGGCGCGTTCCAACAATTTCGGCAACATCGCATACACCGAAGGCGTGTAACCTTTGGTCGCAGGCGGTTCGCCGATTGCTAAACCTATTTCGCGCTGCGCATAAGCGATACGCGTAATTGAGTCCAGCATCAAGATAACGTCATGCCCCTGATTGCGGAAGTACTCGGCAATCGCCGTTGCCGTCATCGCGCCTTTGATTTTCATCAACGACGGCTCGTCGGAAGTCACGGCGACAACCACCGAGCGGGAAAGACCCTCGTGGCCGAGATCGCGTTCGATAAACTCACGCACTTCCCTGCCACGTTCTCCAATCAGCGCTATGACATTGACTCTCGCTGCGGAGCGACGCGCGATCATTCCGAGCAAGACCGATTTGCCGACACCTGAGCCGGAAAAGATGCCGAGTCGTTGTCCTCTGCCGCAACTGACGAAAACATCGATGGCGCGCACACCCGTCATCATCTGCTCCTTGATGCGCTGTCGCTTGAGTGGATGGGGCGCGTGCGCCACGATCGGCTGAAAGTGGCTGGCATCTATCGGCCCAAGGTCATCAATTGGCTCGGCAAGTCCGTTAACAACTCTACCAAGGAGACCTTGGCCGACACCGATCTTCAGTATCGAACCAGTCGCCTCAACCACCGAGCCGGGATTGATCCCTTCTATGTCACCAAACGGCATCATCAGTACAAGGTTGTCCTTGAAACCGACGGCTTCCGCCAACACCGGCTTCCCGGAACTACGGCTGTGAATCTTGCAGATTTCGCCAAGTGACACTTGCGGGCCGATCGACTCGACGACCAAGCCAATCACCCGACAAACCTTGCCATCCAGACGAATCGGATTCGTCCGCCGCACGGTCTGCAACTGTGAGGAAAAATCAATCGACGTGGACATGGTATTACTCCAGCGTGATCAGCTTCTCACGAAGCATGCGCAACTGGCTTTCTATGCGAGCGTCAGCCGATCCGGAATCGGTCTCGATGATGCAACCGCCCGCTGAAACGCGATTGTCTGATTCGACTACGGCAGCCGCAGCGGCTTCGTTGCTCTTAACCAGTTCATCGAATCGTTGCCTGACGAAATCGAGTTCCGCCGGATTGACTCTGATTTTCATTCGTGTTTTGTCGAGAATTTCGCCGATACAACGATGAATCGTCTCTATAACCGTGTCGCGCTCGGCGACGGCGCGAGCGGCAGTGATCTTGTCGGCAATAGCAAACGCCAATTCCACAAGTTGGACTTTGGCCTGTTCGAATACTGTCTGCCGAAAGCTAAGGAGCGCATTGATAGTTGCCGCCAGTTGCGCCTCCACGCGACGGGTTTCGTCCAGCCCGCGCTGTAGCCCGACAGCTTCGCCTTGTGCGTATCCGTTTTGTAGCGCCTGCTGCACTTCTGCCTGGTGCTGTTGCTCGAGTTGCTGCAACTGCTGCCATTCCGGAGAGTCTTTTTCCCTCTGGCGAAGATACTGGTCGACAAACTGCTCACTGCCGACCGGATGCGCCTCCTCGGTCCAGGCGAAATGGGAATAGACATTAGACGACGACATCTTCCTTGCCTCCCCTTCCGGAGACGACAATCTGTCCTTCCTCCTCCAGCCGTCGTATCGTTTCGACGATGCGCTGCTGTGCGGCTTCGACATCCGACAGACGCATCGGACCCATAAACTCGATTTCTTCTTTGATCATAATCGACACACGCTCACTGACGTTCGTGTAAATCTTGCTCTTCACATCATCTGAAGCAGCCTTGAGAGCGATGGCGATATCCTTAGTCTCAACTTCCTTGAGCATCCGCTGGATCGAGCGGTCATCA
>JAPLUP010000396.1 GCA_026397575.1 Candidatus Zixiibacteriota bacterium | reverse complement strand
AGGTAGGTGCTGTAAACCAGCCCGACTGACGAAGTACCCAGAGACGCTTGTGCTTGGCGTACGTCCCCGTGCGCCAAGTCGGACGAGGACGTGGTGGACGAGGGCATCAACCGCGCGCAGGTTGTATTGCCGGAGAGAGTTCCCCTCACCCCCGACCCCTCTCCCACAGGGCGAGGGTAGTATACGGGAGATTTCATGCCTGCGGTCATGTCGCCCCATTTGGTCCGCACGATCAGATTTCCTTCGTCATCAAGGGAAGTTCCTTCGGCTCCTTCGTATTCGACCTTGATCTGAGCGATATCCGCACCCGGTGCGGCGACAAACTCGTACGCCGCCTGACCGTTGGCGTCGCCGGAGTACTTCAGGTTGATGCCGGGATAGATGTCTTTGAACGTGATCGCTTCGTAGTTCGGCACATCGGTGCGCCACTTGGTTGGATCGTTGCCGAGGAAGTAGTTGCATATGTATTCCATTTGCCCTTCGGCGAAAACCTCGGGATTTGGATTGGCGTTGACGAATTTGGCGGTGAGGACGAGTTGTTCGATGGAGTCTCTTTCGTACCTGTCGCCCCGTAGGATAGGCATTCCTGCCTGTCCCGGGTCAGACAAGAATGTCCGACTTACTGAACCTGGATTCCAGCTTTCGCTGGAATGACCCGTATCCCTCAGTCCGGTCTGCGACCACCCCTCTCCCACTGGGAGAGGGGACGGGGGTGAGGGTATTCGTCGGGTGAATTGGTAGGTCACCCCTTCTTTGGTGAACCACATTGTTGCCCCACCGGCGTTGGCACGGAACAGGACGCGGTCGTCCCATTGCCCCATGTTCTTGGTGAACGACAGCGGCATCTTATTGATAGACTGGATCGTCGGTTGAGTGTCGGCTGCAAACAGAGAACCGCACACGATCGCGGCGATAAATAATGAAACAAGCGTTGTCAGACGAGGCATGATACCCTCCCAGAGTATGTGAAATAATCAGTGAGCAATATAGCGATAATGGGCGGGCGTGTCAAGGGAAATGCTTATTTTGCGGGTGGCGTGCGCTGTTCTGTGGGGCAACCCCGGTGGTGGCCGAATTGAGGTCAACCCGCCGAAAGGGGGTAGCCACATGGGACTACCTTCACGGAATGCGTCATATCGCATCTGCAGCAGGCATGTGATAAATGCAAAAGGCGAGACCGGGTGTCTCGCCTTTTACAGCGGGAGGTTTTATGTAAGTCAGTCCGCACTCAAATTGTTCTGGGCCGGATTCTCGCGCTGTGGAATCCAGTTCAGGGAATAGGTAAACTTGTTACGAAACAACAGCGCCATGTTGCGGAACGGCTGCAGATCTCTGGCGCAATACATCTTGTCGTTGATCTGGTTTACGACCGCGAAGCTGTCGCCGTAGATTTCGACCGTGCGATCGCGGAAAACCTGCGGATTTAGCTCGACGAATTCCAAGAGCGTCAGGAGCGAGGCGTATTCGCACTCTTCCGGACTCCCGGAAAAGCGAGTGCGAAAGAGAATGCCGACATCCGGGACGGAAAACGACAGCACGGCGTTATGATGACCGTCAACGCGCTTGTCCATAACTTTCGTGTAGAAGTAGCATTCCATCCGAGTCCTCCAAGTCATTCCGGCACTAAGGGAAGCAAAGTCTGTGCCGCAGCGAAAGTGCCCGCAGGCGTCCTGTTCAATTTGTGACCAGAAGGCAGCCCCAAACATAACATGTTGTCAATGCGCGGATTATCTGTTACAAATCGAAGTGGTCTATACTGGCGTCTCCCAACACTTCACTTCCCAACAACCCCGCCACTGCAATACTATTCACACTTGTTGCATTCTCTTTATATCGATCCCGCCACTACATCACAATACCGCCGACGATCTTACGATGCTCCTGCAGCGCAAACCTGTCGGTCATGCCCGCAATGTAGTCCTTGACCACCAGCTTTGGCGGCTCGCTGTCGCAGCGCCGGCGATACTTGTCTTTGAGCAGCGTCCGGTCGGAGAGATAGGCATCGAACAAATCGGAG
>JAPLUP010000542.1 GCA_026397575.1 Candidatus Zixiibacteriota bacterium | reverse complement strand
CCATTTATCCCGCCTTTTCAGCGCCGGCGGTCCTATTTGCCGGCCCGGTGATGACGCTAGAGATGCAGGCTCATCGTCCCAGTATTGCTACGATGGGTCCTCCGGGCAACCCGATGATTCCACCGGGTGGCGTCTACATTGCGTGGACGGATGGGGCGAATGCCTGGATCGCCGCGTCCCCTGCTCTGGGTGCCCCCTTTATCGGTCCCGTGCTCGTGGCCGCATTTCCTGCCGTGCCGCCGATTTTGAATCCGGGAATCAAGTCCGCTTCCAACGCAACTATTGCAGTCGGAGAGTTCCCGAGCCCGTGTGCAGGCATGGTCTTTGTTGCCTGGGCGTCGGCTCCCGGCGGCATCGATGTTGATATTTACTTTTCGTCCAGCCTCACCGGTGCCGCAGGGACTTGGACGGCACCAATCAGAGTCAATCAAGACGCGTTAGGTAATGGGCGCGATCAGTGGGCACCGAAGATGACTGTCGATCCGGTTACCGGCACAATTGTAATCAGCTACTTTGACCGGAGACTTGATCCCACGAATACCAATATCCAGACCTGGGCATCAACTTCGATAGACTGCGGTGTAAACTGGAAGGATTGCATACTCTCCGACAAACCGCCAATTCCGCCAACAGCTACTTTCGGTATCCCTCCGGGAGCGAAATACATCGGTGACTACATAGGGTCGGATTTCAACGTGATTAATGGATCCGCGTTCACTTGGAACGACGGTCGCAGCGGGAGCAGTCAGGATATTATCTTCGAAAGGACGTTCACGTGTGGTCCAGATAACGATGGGGATGGCGTTTTTGACCCGTTTGACAATTGTCCGACGGTGCCCAATCCAAGTCAGAAAGATACCGATCTGGATGGCGTAGGCGAGGCTTGTGACAACTGCCCGGCGATAGCAAATCCGACTCAGGCTGATGGCGATGCTGACGGGATCGGCAACGCTTGCGACAATTGCCCGACGGTTGCGAATCCAACACAAGCCGATAGTGATGCTGATGGAATCGGCGACGCGTGTGACAACTGCCCGACGGTTGCGAATCCGACTCAGGCCGATGGCGATGCTGATGGGATCGGCAACGCTTGCGACAATTGCCCGACGGTTGCGAATCCGACTCAGGCTGATGGCGATGCCGATGGAATCGGCAACGCTTGCGACAACTGCCCGGCGCTCGCCAATCCCGCTCAAGTTGACACTGATGCGGATGGAGTTGGTGACGGTTGCGACAACTGCCAAACTGTCTATAACCCGTCGCAGACCGATACCGACGGCGACGGTATTGGAGATGCATGCGAAACTGCCTGTACCTGCAAGCCGGGCGATGCCAATGGCGATGCCACAATTGACATTTCCGATGTTGTCTACATGATCTCCTTCATCTTCTCAGGTGGTTCTGCACCGACGCCTTATCATATCTGCTCGGGGGACGCCAACTGTGATTGCGCGGTGGACATCAGTGACGCCGTGTTTTTGATCAGTTACATCTTCTCGGGTGGCTCGGCGCCCTGCAACTGCGCTAGTTGGTCTGCGGCTTGCGGAACACCTTAGCAGTTGGCTACGATCACAACTTGATGAAGAACCGCCCATCTGGGCGGTTCTTTTTCTTGCGCATGTCGCGTGGTGGGAAACGCCCCATCCGGCATAATTAAGCGGACAGGGCGTCCGGAAAAGAAATTTGCAGGCTTGACATTGCCATGCAAAACCGGCTTCATTACTCTCTAATGAACCGTATAGACATACAGAATTAACTGCGAGGGTTCGAAAAATGACTCTATTTTGGCGATTCATGGCACTACCAATTCTTATTTGTCTTACTTCTAATGTCATGGGGGAACAGCGTGACACAACGGAGTACAAATTCCCGAGCATAACAGTCACGGCAACCCGGCTTTCCGATTCGCTTCTGAGAATTCCGCTGGCGATCAGCATCGTTGATCGGTCATCACTCAATCAGCAGCGCGCCAATGGTATCGATCAGTCTTTGGCCGGCGTGCCGGGAGTGTTGGCGCAGTCGCGCTCTGGCTATC
>JAPLUP010000326.1 GCA_026397575.1 Candidatus Zixiibacteriota bacterium | reverse complement strand
CGCTGCCATTCCGACAGCAGCGGCACCGGCAGCTCCTTGATGATTGCTATCGTGACATCGAATCCTTCTTTCTTGGTGAAAAAGAAAGCATTTGCGATAGGGCCGTTGAGAGTGGCCGCTAGCGCCGTCGTCATCGCCGGGTCATGGGGCCAAACAGCAATAAATGTCTGGTAACAGGTTAGCCGATCAAAGTCCGCAAACGCCGATATTCTCCATGGGCCGCGTGAACGACGGGCTTTATTCAGAATGACTTTCGGCAAATCCCATGGTAGCTCGTATGCCTTTCCTCGCTGATCCTCGGGACGCATAACCAAATGTTTCGTGTCTGGTTTCTGAAATAAGCTAATCTTCGCGCCGGGCGGAACTCCCTCGCGTGTTTCTCCCGGAATTGGCTCATCAAGCACCAGCCTCTGCCGATTCCCTGTTTCCTTGCGGTCCTCGTCAATAAGCGGAACATTCCACTCAATGCCACGGGATGCAGTGGCAACGTCTCCGAGCGTCTGTGTTTCGGCGAGGTACAACCACAGTTCGTTAAGTTGCGGCACAGATAAAGCGTTCGTCGCCTCATCCTGAGTCGTGAAGTGCGAATCATCACTCGTGGGTTTATGAAAATGAGCAAAATGTAGCCAGTCAGCCTTGCTTACCCGCACATGGCGAACGTTGCTCGTATTTTTGCCGGTTCTAGGTTGCGATGCGATCAACAGTGCGGTTTCGTGCTCAGATTCGGACTGGCGGAAGACAACATCTGGAAGAGATACAATTTCGAGGCTGTCGAACCGTGCAACCAAGGCACGTCGCGCATCACGATACCACACGCTATCGAGGAATTTGCGAGGCAACACTAAACCAAACACGCCCTGCGGATGTAGGTCAAGCATGATGCGGCGAAGAATCTCGGCGGGCTTGTGTGGGGATCGCACATGAGCACGCAGGGGATCATTCGTCGCAAAATCCTGAAACGGAGGGTTGCACAGGACGACCCTAGCATTACGCAGGCTGGTGGGCAGAGTGGTTGAGGTAAAGACGTTCTCTTCGTGTAGTTGCCATCGGTTCCGTTCTGGAAAATCAGCTAAGGTAAGGCACAGCCTGGCTATCTCGATTCCAAAGGTTTCCTGCTCGAATCCTACTAGTGCTCGGCGAAAATGATCGTGTCGTTGCCGTGGAGACAGGCTATTCGGCAATTGATCTCGAATCCGCTGCATGGCCTCCACAAGGAACACGGCGCTGCCGCAGCACGGCTCAACGACAAGTCCGCCCTTTTCTTTCAAGTCGACAAAGCTTTCCTGCGGAAGGCGGTCAACGATGTATTTGGCAACTGGGCGGGGTGTGGTGTGAATACCTAACGAGTCTCGAATTTCCTTGGTGACTAGAGTCGTTGACCAAATGAACGTCAACACGTCGATTGAGAGATTCCTAAAATCTAGTCGCGACCAGAGCTCATCAAAGGCGGCTTGGCGTGCTGGAAGATTGAGAATGCGAGAAAACGCTTCGCCGTAGTGCTCGGCTACACGTTGCAGGACGATATCAGGACCTGCCTCTTTGGTCAGATTCGGGAACTTTCCTACTCCCCTGTCATGCAGTACCTTTCCAGCGAGCAAACGAAACGCCAAGCGAAACAAGTTACGTTGATCTAGTCTGCTAGTTGTGGTACTCCTGTAGGTATCCTGCGCCGCAGCAAGGGCCGATTTAAGGATTGGGTCTAGCTTCCGCTCAATTTGATCTTCCAGAGCGGGAATCAAACCAAAATCGTAAAAGTCGAATTGGGGATTCCGGCGAGGAAACGCGATGTTCTTGGCTCTCAGGACGGATTCAGGAGACCAGTCATTGACATGCTGCTGAAACGCCGTATGCAACTCTTCCCTACGGAACTCCCTTTGAATCCGAGTGCCATCAATGCCATGCCCTACGACCCACAAAGCAACACGATCCGAATGGACCTCAAAGTGAAAGGGCGCCCCGAGTGACCGATATTCTGTAACCAAATGCTGCCCCTGCGGTCCAT
>JAPLUP010000076.1 GCA_026397575.1 Candidatus Zixiibacteriota bacterium | reverse complement strand
GCCACCGATTCTTTGTACGTATCGATTGAAATCGGTACGTTGATCTGCGCAGTAAGGCGCTTGATCACCGGTAGAACCCGTCGCATCTCCTCGTCCGAACCCACCGGATCGGCGCCGGGACGGGTGGACTCACCACCGACGTCGATGATGTCTGCTCCGTCTGCAACGAGCTGCAGCGCATGGTCCATGGCGCGGCTTGCGTCGAAAAAATGCCCGCCGTCCGAAAATGAATCGGGCGTGGTGTTTACCACGCCCATAACGATAATCCGATTACGATTGCTGAGTAGTGCTGCTACCTGATCTTCTTGTCTTAGCTCTCGACTCGTCATGCCTTCTGGGGGTTGATCGGTGCTTTGGCGAGTCGTTCGCCGTGCATGATTGTGTCAATTTCATCGCTGTCAAGAATCTCGTGTTCGAGAAGCGCGGTTGCCAGATTGTGCAGCTTATCAAGATTGGCTTGCAGGATTTCCTCGGCGTTGTTGTAAGAGCGCTCCACGATGCCGCGCACTTCCTCGTCGATTATCATCGCCGTCTTCTCCGAGAAATCGCGATGCTGCGAGATTTCCCGACCGAGAAATATCTCTTCGTTTTTCTTGCCGAAGGCTAACGGTCCCAGTTTGTCCGACATGCCCCAAGAGCAGATCATCTTGCGTGCCAACTCTGTTGCCCGTTCGATATCGTTACCAGCGCCGGTAGTGAACTGGTCGAACACCAGCTTTTCGGCGGCGCGCCCACCCATGAGATAAATTAGCTTGGTTTCGAGATATTCCTTGGAATACGTGTGCCTTTCCTCAATCGGGAGAAAGCTGGTCACACCCAGAGCCAGACCGCGCGGTATAATTGTCACTTTGTAGACAGGATCGGCTTTGGGAATGAGCTTGCCAACCAGCGCGTGCCCGGCCTCATGATAGGCCGTAGTGCGTTTTTCTTCCTCGGAGATCACCAATGACCGCCGCTCGGCGCCCATCATAACTTTGTCCTTCGCCTTTTCGAAGTCCTGCATGCTGACTTTGTCGGCGTTGCGCCGCGCCGCCAACAGAGCCGCCTCATTCACTAAGTTGGCGAGATCGGCACCCGACATCCCGGGCGTGCCGCGGGCGATAAGTTTGATATCAACATCGTCTGCAAGGTTGAGCTTACGGATATGCACTTGCAGGATTCCTTCCCGACCTTTGATATCAGGAAGGTTGACCACGATCTGTCGATCAAAACGTCCCGGTCGCAGCAAAGCCGGATCAAGCACGTCAGGACGGTTGGTGGCGGCCAACAAGATTACGCCTTCATTGGATTCGAAGCCGTCCATCTCCACGAGCAGCTGATTTAGCGTTTGCTCGCGCTCGTCGTGTCCACCCCCCAGACCGGCGCCGCGCAAGCGACCGACAGCGTCGATTTCGTCGATAAATAGGATACACGGAGCGTTTTTCTTGCCTTGGTCAAACAAGTCGCGCACTCGCGAAGCGCCTACGCCAACAAACATTTCTACAAAATCTGAGCCCGACATGGAGAAGAAGGGTACACCTGCCTCGCCTGCCACGGCGCGCGCCAAGAGCGTTTTGCCGGTGCCCGGAGCGCCGATCAGAAGCGCGCCCTTGGGAATTTTCCCCCCCAACCGTTGGAACTTGCCCGGTTCCTTGAGGAATTCGATAACTTCCCCAAGCTCTTCCTTGGCTTCATCCGCGCCGGCGACATCGTTGAACGTCACTTTTGGGCGGTCCTCAGTCGCTAATTTCGCTCGCGACTTGCCGAAACTGAACAAACTCTTGGGGCCGCCCCCCTGCATCTGGCGCATTATGAAAAGCCACAAGACAATGATTAGCAGAAACGGCGCAAAGGTGAAAAGGTAGCTGAGCCAATTCTCTTCCGATTTCTCGGCGCTGATTTTCACGCCGGCGGAATCCAGTTTGCTGACCAGTTCTGGGTCGGCGAAAGGAATCATTGCCGCGAAGTTGTCGATGCCTTCAGTTTTTCCCTTGAAATCTTCCGGAACGAATTTACTCTTGAGTTTGCCGCGAACTTCGCGGTCGACGAAAGTCACTTCCTCGATATTGCCCTTCTTGAGTTGATCAAGCAACTCCGTGTACCTGATCTGCGTTCGTTCCGAATGCGGCGAGGCGAAATATCTGAGCACGACGACGACAAGTAACAGAAAAACCAGCCAAAAAATCATGGTCCGGGAATTGCGCTTCCAATTCGAGCCGTTTTTGCCCTTGGGATCTTCGCCCCGCCTCGGTATCTGCGGTGGCAGATTAGGCCCTCTATTCACATTGCTATCCAAACGCGTTTGCTCCAAATTTCTACTGGTTTCTGTTCATATTCATACGTTTTAACACGGCTATATAGGGTAAGTTCCGGTACTTCTCCGAAAAGTCAAGTCCGAATCCTACAACAAAATCATCTTCAATATCAAAGCCAACATATTTCAACGGCACTTCTACGTGATGACTCGCGTGTTTATTCAGCAGCGCTACTACAGCAACCGATTTCGGTTTGGCAAGCTGGAAATCCTCCAGCAGGATGCGCAACGTAAAGCCCGAGTCTACGATATCCTCCACCAGCAACACATGCCGGTCTCTTACATCTATCGAAAGATTCTTGAATAAATCCACTCTGCCCGAAGTACGGTCGGAATGACCATAGGAACGCGCGGAGATAAAATCGCTCTCGACATCGAAGTCAAGTTCTAGAGCCAGAAAAGTCAGGAATGCGAAACAACCTTTGAGCGTGCCGATCAAGACCGGCCGTAGGTCCTGATAGTCGCGCTTGATTTCCTGCGCCAGTTCGACGACGCGCTGTTGGAGTCGCTCCTTACTGATCAGTATTTCCAGTTGGCGGTCGATATCAGAACTCGCGATGTTGCGTTACCTCCAATTTTAGTGCCGTCTTCGTTCGCGCAGAGATCTTGACGCTATCGGCAATCTCATGACCAATTATCCATACGATTCTGGAGCCGCAAAGTA
>JAPLUP010000494.1 GCA_026397575.1 Candidatus Zixiibacteriota bacterium | reverse complement strand
GTTGGCATGAGCATTGCATAAACAATGGGCAAAGATCCAAAGGGTGGCGACAAAACGGGCAAGAAATTTCGGGGGCTAACCAAAAGAGGAGTTCAAGGTCCGTCCGTGTCAGAGCTAGTTGGGGAGCTCTGACACGGTTTTTTTGTGCTAAGACCAAAATCGCGTCGGCGTCCGTCAGGATTCTATCCTGATCATCGGCTCAATAATCACGAAAACTTCTATTTTCGACTTGACGAATTGTCACCTCACACGTCATCTGAGGTGTAAACTCGCCAGACACCGGAGTTTGTTCTCAGCATTGAAATGGCGGCGACCGGCAGACGATCCGGTCGCGGTTATTGAGTTTCATCTATCCATAGGACGGTATCTATGTGAAAAATCGGTTCAGATTCATGATCGGCGTTTATCTTGCCGCACTTTTGCTCGGAATGATTACGGGCTGCACGAAGGAGAAGTGTGTCGTCTGTCTACCCGACCAACCGCCGGCGGAAAAGGAGTACCATCTCATCTACAGCTACGGCAACCCCGGATACTGGGTGTACACCTTCAGCACCAAATCACTGAAGGTCGTAGACTCCGTTAGCTACAGCGGCAATCCTTTTGATGCGCTTCAATTCACGCGCGATGGCAAGTACGCCTGCTATTCAAAACCGGGCGTGACCTGGGTTACGGACTACGCATCCGGCGACACCATCGCCATCGACAATGACCACGGAGGACCCCAGTTGTCTATCTCCAAGGGAGACCGGATGCTGATGGTTTTGGCTGGCAGCCGTACTACCGTGTTCGGGCTTCCTCAACTGAACATCTTGTACACCGTACCGTCCGGCATATCCGCCTATAGTAGCTGCTTCGATCCAACCGAGGATGTTGCCTATATCCCCATCGCACGCGAGGATAGTCTTCTGATTGTTCGCTTTGACTCAACCGGTATCCATGACCACAAAATTGGGCTTGCAGGAACCGACGGTACTTCCAGGCATGGGTTAAGCGCAGCAGTAACCCCGGATGGGAGTATCCTGCTTCTCATCTTGACAGATGGCAACGACTCGAGATATCTTCAACTGCGCGATACCGACAGTCTCCGTCTAATGGCCGAGTATTACCCCAGTTACTCTGGCCCTTTCATTCATCCTGACGGCAGGCGGGTTTTCTTCTTCAACAGCAGCCGACCTTTCGACTACCCCGCACCGTGGGCCGTCTATGTTCTCGATCTAAAGACGCGAATAATAAAGAGGGTAGTTGACGGAGTTGATTACCAAGCCTTCTGGAAATGGCCGTATCTCGAACTCAGCCAAATCGATTTTACCCCCGATGGTCGGTACGCTTTTCTGCGTAGTGGCGCGGGAATGAGCGGATCGCCCCCCATCGCGAAACTCGATCTGGACACTTACGAAATCGTGGATGCGATTTATCCAGACCGTGGTGTCTCACGCGCCATGCGAATTTATCCATTGGAGATTAATGGAGGAAATTGAACATGAAAACCAAACTTTGTACCCCACCCGCTATGATGAAAGTCAAGGGCGTTTTGGGTGGCGAACAAATCAGAGTGGGCTACACGGCTGACACAACCGCCCACACCACCGCAATCATTCTCTGACTGGAAAGGATGCTGTCATGCCAGCGGAAGCTGGCATCCAGACTGAGAACTCACGCTTCGCGCGATAGTCCGAAGCGGAGGGGTTCGGACTTACGAGGCAAGTTTCTTGACTGGACTCCAGCTTTCGCTGGAGTGACACAACCACCCACACCACCGCAATCATTCTCTGACTGGAAAGGATGCTGTCATGCCAGCGGAAGCTGGCATCCAGTTTGAGAACTCGCGCTTTGTGCGAGAGTCCGAAGCGG
>JAPLUP010000029.1 GCA_026397575.1 Candidatus Zixiibacteriota bacterium | reverse complement strand
GATTACCGTCTCGCCCGGGGGGACAATCTGCACAAATTGCGGGTTGCTTTCCAAGGACACCTGCCGAATCTGCATCCTGACCACCGAACTCCAAGTCTTCTCCAACTCTTGAAAGACACTCATCGCAATTTTGGTCAGCACCGCCCTCTCGATTCCGGTCAATTCGCGTTCCGCTTCCAGGAATCTGCCGACACCGCCGAACATTCGATCGATAAAGATGAATGCCAGTGTCGGATTGAAATCGATCAAACACATTCCCTCCAGCGGTTCGACGCTGACTGTAAACGTGTTCGACGGATTGACCAGCGACATAATAAACTCGGAGTAGGTGATTTGATCGACGCTGACCAGTTCGGTGTCGACCATCGCGCGCTGAATTGTCGAGAGGGTCGAACCGAGGTGTCCGGCGAAGTTGTCATGCAGATTTTCGAGGGTGCGAATCTGGTCCTTGGATACTCTGTTGGGATGCTTAAAATCGTAGGCAACCACTGACCGCAGCAAGTCGTCGGAGGCGGCCAATTGCGCGCCAATTTCGTCACCCGCCGAGACTGTGGATAACAGGGCGTCGATTTCATCCTGTGAGAGTATCTTGGCCACGCTCGCTTCCTTTCCTACTGCAACACAAAATCAGTGAGATAAACCGCTTTCGCCTGTGTCGGCGCCAGGAAGCGGTTGACAATCGTCAGAATCTGCCGTCGCATTTGATTGCGTTGTCTGATATCAGCCAATTCGTCGACTGTTTTCGACGACAAGATCGTTATCAGAATGTCTTTGACCTGCGCTGCCTTCGATTCGAAAATCTTGACATCCTCGGCGCCCGCCATTTCAAAGCTAATCCCGCAAGACAAATAGCGCGTGCCACCGGTCCCCGCAGGGTTAACGACGATGCTTTCGATGTTGAAGTAGTTTATCTCCGCGGTGCCCCCTTCACCCTCCTTGCCGCCTTCATCCTTCTTATGTTCCTCCGCCTTGGCTTCCGCTTTCTTCTCGACGGGAGCTGGAGGGGGCTCCACCTTTTGCTCTGTAGGCGCAGAGGAATGAGCCAACATCGGTTTGAGCACTTTGGTGGTTATCATGAAGGCAGCCACGATAGCCGCCAGACCGATCACACCAAAGATCGCTGCCTTGGTCAGAATCGCCGTGAGATTGCCGGGAATCAGACTCTTCAGACTCTTCCGTGGAGGCGCCGGCGGCGGGGCAACTTCAGTTTTTTCTTTAACGTCAGGCATAGTTTTCTCCCCGGTTATTCCTCAACAACCAGAGGCGCCCGGGACACGGGCGCTCCGGAATTACGCTTGAAAGCAATCACCTTCTCGATGATTTGCTCGGCATTCTCTTGCACCATGATCTTCTTGCCTGTGGTCAGGCTGATGATCGTATCAGGTATCTCTTCCACAAATTCGATCAGATCCGCATTAAGAACAATCAACTGCCCATTCAGGCGCGTGACTTTAATCATGATTACCTCTTGAGATTGACGAGATCGTCAAGCATGCTATCTGAAGTTGTGATCACTCGCGCATTGGACTGGAATCCCCTCTGAGCGATAATCATGTTCGTAAATTCCTGAGCCAGATCGACATTTGCCGATTCCAGCGCCCCGGAAGAAATCGTGGCCGCAATTGTCTCGCCGGCAACACCCTCGATACCTTCACCGGAGTTCGCCGACGATTGGAAGAGCGATTCGCCCGACTTCATCAATCCTGCTTGGTTGTTGAAACCGGCAAGCACGATCTGCGCCAAATTGCGGGAGACACCATTGGAGAATATGCCGATTATCAGTCCCGTCGGATCGATCGAGATCTTGTCCAGAATGCCCATACCATATCCATTTTGCTTAACTGCGGCAACAGTTTCGGTACCTGAGAAGCCGGTCAAACCGTCGTACTTACCCGATGAACCGGCGAACAATTCGACTTGGGTCAAACCAGCGCCGTTGTTCGGATCAAACGAGAACTTGTCCGCGCCGCCGTCGATATTGAATCGTAGCAGCGAACCATCCGAGTTGAAGGTCACGGTACCAGTGGCACCCGACTGGATGATTTCGCCGCCTTGCATGGTGATGTTCCAGTACCATTTGTTCGGTTCGTGAGACTTGATGAAGTTGGTCATCATCACATGCGTGCCGCCTAATGAATCAAACACGGTGATGGATGTTGCTTTGTCGGTGTCCTTGGTCGTAATCGACGCCGTGCCCGCCAAGAGACCGGTGTCGGCGGAGTTCACTGTGATGCCGCCGCCGGCGAGTCCGGTGACACCGGTCGCCAGGCCGGTATTGTCGTTAACGGTAATACCAAGATTTGTCGTGACCGCTGTTCCATTGACATAAGAGGGCGGCGTAAACACGTCCGTCGCAACGAAACTGTGATTGGTACCGTTGTTAACCTGGAAGATCGCGGCGGCTGCCACGCCGAACAAGCGGTTGGCAATGTCGCCGGCAACGGCGGTATTGGATTCGACGGTATAGGACGCGCCTGCTTTGGTGCGCGTGATCTTGATTTCGCCGCTATCAAGCTTGGCGTCAATGCCGTCGATGATGTCGATCGCGGCAATCACGTCATTGACCGTGGATGAAGTAGTCAAACCAGTGATATCGACCGGCGCACCGCCATCAACAGAC
>JAPLUP010000249.1 GCA_026397575.1 Candidatus Zixiibacteriota bacterium | reverse complement strand
GGTTCCAAGCCGAGTGCACCAGCAGTCAAAGAACAGTCCGGTAGTTCGGGAGGAAAGAAATCCTCCGGTAGCTCGTCGCCATCATCGTCAGGAAAACCGTCCGGCGGAGGAAAGAAGCATTAGTAGTGGTTTCATGTTACGCCCTCACCCCCTTCCCCTCTCCCAGTGGGAGAGGGGCGTAGGGGTGAGGGACGTTCACAGGATGCGTTGAGAAGGCAGACAGGAGGTTTGCACAGATGCTAATGAAAAGACTACTGACATTTGCGCTGGTAATGGGAGTCTGCCTCGCGGCAGCGACCCCCACGTTGGCGATTGAAAAGCACAAGAAAGATACGCCCCCTCCGAAATCAGACACGATCGCTCTTGCCAAGCCTCAGCCGCAGTCGCAACCCCAAGCCGGCAAAGTGAGCGACACGCTAAAAACGCCAAAACAGCGCAGGACACCCCCAGTTTTCAACGACTTCATTGATGTCAACATGAATGGCATTGACGACCGCCAGGAACAGGGAGGCCATTTTATCCTGCCCAAGCAAGCGCCCAAGACGCCAGCAGCTATAAAAAAGACCGATAGCACAAAGACGGCGCTTCCCAAGGCGTCCGGCGAAAAGGCACACAAGAAGAGCAAGTAGTTGCCTGAAACCAGTGTCAATATCTGCGAACTTCTGTACGACAAAACGTATAACAAAACGACAGCTTTGTAGTTGACGAAGCTGTTTTTTTTGGCTACTTTGTTGGCACTCTACTGCTTAGAGTGCTAACGGTATATTGTGGCGGACCTTGTTGTCTGCCTGCGATTGGTCGAACCTCGGTGGTTTCGACGGGAGAGTAACAGAGAAGATGATGCAGCTTGATTTGTCAGAACGAGAACGAACGATCCTGGCGGTGCTGATAGATCACTATGTGCGCACGGCCGAACCGGTTGGTTCACGAGTCATTGCCACCAAATATGATCTCGGTGTTTCACCAGCGACCGTTCGCAACACGCTCTCCGATTTGGAGGAGAAGGGACTGATCGAGCAGCCTCACACGTCCGCCGGACGCATCCCGACCGAAACCGGCTACCGACTCTACGTCGACAAGCTCTTGAAATCAGAAAGGCTCTCGGCGTCCGAACGGGAGAAAATCAAACGCGCTTTGTCCATTGACTATAGCGCCATAGAAGATATTCTGGAACAGACTTCGCGGGTGCTGGCGAGATTGACGTCGCAGTTGGGCGTGACAATCACTCCCAAGTTCGATCAGGCGGTGCTCAACAAGGTCGATCTTGTGCAACTGACCGACACGCGGGTTATGGTGATCGTCGCTGTGAGGTCGGGAATTGTGCGCACGATTCTGATCGAGGTTGACAGCAATATCGAAGTGGAGCGGTTGCGTCAAACCGCTGACGTTCTCAACGAAAAGCTGTCGGGACTGAGTCTTGGCGAGATCAGGCGAACGATTGCGGAACGATTGCGCGCCGAAGAACGGGGTGACCCGCAAGTGCTCAAGCTATTTATGGAACAACATGATCACTTGCTAAGTGAATCGTCCGGAGATGAGCTTCACACTGAAGGCACGATGAATATTCTTTCCCAGAAGGAATTTCAGAATCCGGAAAAGCTGCGCGAATTCCTGACTCTCTTAGAGGAACGGCACAGTCTGATCGACCTGCTCAAGATTAAGACGTTTGCGAATGATATCACGGTCACCATCGGCGCCGAGGCCAATATCGAAGGGATGAAGGGTTGCTCGGCGGTTACGCGCAGTTATCAAGCGGGGCAGATACGCGGAACAGTTGGAGTAATCGGCCCGACGCGGATGGAATATGCAAAACTGATGTCACTGGTCGATTACACGGCGAAAGTGCTATCAGAGATACTGTCACGATGAGGAATGGAGATGAGCAAAGCCGATAAAGAACGGAAGCAGACAGAATCTCAGACTCCCGCGGATACGGAGACAGAGGCGACAGGCAGATCGGAGTCACCGGCTGTCGATGAGCAGATCGATGTGAACGGCTGTGCTGAGGCGGTTCTTTCACCGGAGCAGCAGATTGCGGCGCTGACGGGACAGCTTGATAAGGCCAGGGATGAATATTTGCGTCTGGCGGCGGAGTTTGATAACTATAAGAAGCGGACAACGCGCGACTACGTAAATCTGGTCAGAACGGCCAATGAGGGTCTGATAGTGGAGCTTCTGGAGTTGCTTGACAATTTCGAGCGGGCGTTCAAAAGTCGCGAGGAGAATCCCGATGCGGAGACCTATCACAAGGGGGTCAGCATGTTATATGACAAACTTCTTGATGTACTTTCACGCGAAGGGCTCAAGCGTTTTGACTCCGTGGGTCATATATTTGATCCGCGGTTGCACGAAGCTGTTATGCAGGTCGACGACGATGGCGCAGAACCGGATACAGTTGCGACGGAATTGCAGGCCGGCTACACGCTCAACGACAAAGTAATCAGGCATGCGCGTGTAGGTGTGGTCAAAGGCAAGGAGAGTTAGGTGTTGCCTGACAGTTTTTAATGGATACAATTAGTTCGTATCACCGATATAGGTGTGATGGAGGAACATAGTCATGGGTAAAGTAATCGGCATAGATCTCGGGACCACTAACTCATGCGTTGCCGTTATGGAAGGCGGCGAGCCGGTCGTGATCCCCAACCAAGAAGGCGGTCGGACAACACCATCGGTCGTTGCCTTTCAGGAAAACGGCGAACGATTAGTGGGTCAAATCGCCAAACGTCAGGCGATCAAGAACTCGCAGAACACGGTCTTCTCGATCAAACGGTTCATGGGACGACGCCATGCCGAAGTGACCAGCGAGGAGAAGTTAGTGCCGTACAAAGTCGCCGAGAACGAATCGGATGATTGCCGTGTGGAGATCATGGGCAAGCTCTATTCACCGCCAGAAATCTCGGCGATGATCCTGCAGAATCTCAAAGCGAGTGCTGAGGCGTTCCTTGGGTCAACGATCACACAGGCGGTGATTACCGTCCCCGCCTATTTCAACGACAGCCAACGTCAGGCCACAAAGGACGCCGGGCGCATT
>JAPLUP010000624.1 GCA_026397575.1 Candidatus Zixiibacteriota bacterium | reverse complement strand
TGAATGCTGGTGATGTGCCAGCGTGGCTGTCCCTGAAGCTCGGTAAGATTTTCAATGGTTTCCCCCTTACCGCTTTCTATAACTCGCTGCACGGTGTTCAGGTGTCTGGCCGCCTTGTCTGGCGGGAAAAGGTCTTTCACGTTCTTACCGACGAAGTCATTGGATTCACCCCCTAGCATTCCGCCCGCTACAGAGTTCATGAACACAATGGTGCCATCGTGCTCCATCGAGAAGATGGCGTTCTGGGCGTTTTCTACCAGAGTGCGATATCTTTCTTCGCTGTCCCTGAGCGCTTCCTCAGCTTCTTTGCGCGCGGTTATGTCCGTTAGCGCTACCTGTCCGGCATCGCGACCGCTGAAGGTCACCGGCATGGCCGTGATCTCGACCCAGCGCGTTTTTTTGGTCGCATTGGAGATCTTGATTTCATAGGTCGAGCCGATCCATTCGCGATGCTTTTCGCTTACGAGTTCACGGAATTCAGGATCAACATATTGGCAAATGATGTCTTCCGTTTGCGCGCCAACCAACATCGCAACCGACGCTCCGATTATCTGCGCTGCCTTCTGGTTTGCGAAAACGATCTTACGGTCCTGCAAGATGAGGATCCCTTGCAGCGAGGCCTCGGCTATCTGTCGGAACCGTTCCTCACTCTGTCGGAGCGCGGCTTCTGTCAACTGCCGTTCCTTGAGACTGCGTTCGCAAGGCAGATCATCAAGAGTCACACGGGAGAGTGGTTTGTCTGGATCGGCGAGACGATTGCCACCCTGTGTTTTTGTCAGAGTGCGACGGAAAGCCACAGCCACAGTTTGCAGCGGCTTTCCAGATTCGACCAGCGGCACGAGTCGGATCTCTATCCCGCCGCCGTTACTACAATGTGCGGGAGCCGGCAAGTGGATGAATTCAATGACGTTAGTTTCGAAAACGCTTCCGAGTTTGTCTATGAGAATTTGACGCGCTTCTAAAGGAACTCGGTCGAACACCTTGTGTCCAACAAGTTTGTCGGGTGTCAGACCGCCTTCACATTGTCCAGCGAACTCGATAAAGCCTTCGCGGTTCACCAAGGCGACGTACGCTGCGAAGGTATCGGTCAGATCAGTGGAATTCGATTGATTGGCAGATTCGTTATCTGAAAGTCCCAAAGACGTTCCCCCACTGCAGGGCACGTTAACCTGCCATTGCAGGTGGTTAGTCGAAAATAGGGTTTTATCAACCTCGATGTCTTCGGTAATATAGTCTCGACAGGTGGCTTTGTCAAGCGGTAATTGCGTATAGGAAGTACGTATTCCTTTCGCGTCACTCGCGCAATTGCTCTCTTGGATTTCACTATCAAAGGCGTATATTTACGAGTTATGATCCCGCTGCGAGATGACATTCCGACCCGACGCTTCCCGGCCATCACGGTCAGTTTGATTGTTGTCAATGTGGCGGTCTATCTATACCAGTTGACACTCAATGGCAGTCAATACAGCAGCATGGTCTTCAAGTGGGGTTTCATACCTCTCGAATACACTCATTTCGCACAGGTTTATCCCCAATTAGCGGTGCCGTATGGTCTTACGGTATTCACGAGCATGTTTGTGCACGGCGGATTTATGCATCTTGCGGGCAACATGCTCTATCTCTGGATATTCGGAAGCAACATCGAGGATTTCCTCGGCAAGATCAAATTCATCATCTTCTACCTAGCTTCTGGCATGGCGGCGGTGGCGCTTTTTACCATCACTTCTCCCGCGTCGGAAGTCCCGTTGGTTGGCGCTTCAGGCGCCATTGCCGGTGTGTTGGGGGCTTACCTAGCGCTATATCCGCGCGCCCGGATACTCGCGCTTGTGTTTCTTGGTTTCTTCATCCAGACCGTGCGGGTGCCGGCGGCGATTCTGCTCGGTTTCTGGTTTGTGTTGCAGTTGCTCTATGGTCTGCCTTCGTTACTGGCCGGAACGCAAGGGGGTGGGATTGCCTGGTTCGCCCATGTCGGCGGATTTGTGTTTGGGTATTTCTATTTCAAACTAACCCGCAAGAAAGGTGAATGGGGAGCCTACCGGTGAAAAAGACGGCTGATTTTGTGCATCTGCATAACCACACACAATACTCGCTTTTGGATGGCGCCTGTCGTATAGAGGACTTCGTGAAACTCGCCGTAGAACTGCGCTTCCCGGCGCTGGCGATCACCGATCATGGCAACATGTTTGGGGCGGTTGAGTTCTACAAAAAAGCCCGTGACGCCGGTGTCAAGCCGATTGTTGGGTCAGAGGTTTACGTCGCTCCCAAAGCGCGCACGCACAAGGAACCGGTAGCCGGTTTTCCGGATGGTGGCATGCATCTGGTGCTCTTGGCAAGAAACAACGAGGGCTACAAAAACTTGATCCTGCTCTCGACCGCCGGTTTTCTGGAAGGGTTCTATCACCGCCCGCGTATCGACAAGGATCTACTCAAGACACATGCCGGCGGTCTGATCTGCACATCCGCCTGTTTGCACGGCGAAGTAGCCATGCATTTGCGCAATGGCAATGAAGCCGAGGCCAAACGCGCGGCGTTTCAGTACGCCGACATGTTCGGCAGGGAAAACTACTACCTCGAAATTCAGGATCATGGCATACCGGAGGAAGACAAAGTCCGACCGAAGATGATTAAGCTGGCAAGAGAATCCGGTCTTAATCTTGTCGCCACCAATGACTGCCACTATTTGCGCAGAGAGCATTCCGAGGCGCACGATGCGTTATTGTGCATTCAAACCGGCAAGCAGGTGGCCGACACCGATCGGATGAAGTATTCGACGGATCAACTCTATGTCAAGAGCGCTGCCGAGATGAAGGAACTGTTTAGTTCGACTCCGGATGCTATCGAGAACACTCTGCGTATTGCCGAGCAGTGCAATCTGGAAATCCAGTTGGGCAAACACCATCTGCCGGCGTTTCCACTCCCCGTCGGATACAACAGTCTAGACGACTACTTGACTTACATGGCGGAGAAAGGGTTGGCACACCGCTATTCCAAGGTCACTGGCGGTGTGCAACAGCGGCTGGACTATGAGCTGAAGATCATCAAACAAATGGGCTACTGCGGTTATTTCTTGATCGTAGCCGATTTCACCGCCGAGGCTCGCAGAATCGGGGTGTCGGTGGGACCGGGTCGCGGCTCCGCCGCCGGTTCAATCGTTTCCTACGTACTTGGTATCACCGACATTGACCCGATTAAGTATGACCTGCTTTTCGAGCGGTTCTTGAATCCCGAGCGCGTCAGCCTGCCCGATATCGACATCGATTTCTCCGATCGCGGTCGTGATAAGATCATTCAGTATGTCATTCAGAAGTATGGGCAGGACAACGTCGGCCAGATCATAACTTTCGGAACGATGGCGGCCCGCGCGGTCGTGCGGGATGTTGGCAGGGTTTTGGGGGTTCCGTACAGCGAAGTTGACCGCATTGCCAAGCTGATCCCGTTCGCGGTAGATATGACGATTGAAAAGGCGCTTAAGTTGGAGCCGCAGTTGAACCAACTTGCCGAATCGGATCAACGCATCGCCAAACTTCTGGAGATTTCGAAAGTGCTTGAGGGACTGACGCGCCATGCCTCAACGCATGCCGCCGGCGTCGTGATTGCCCCCTCCAAATTGACCGACTACGTGCCGCTTTATATCGGGTCCAAGGGTGAAGTCACGACCCAATACGACATGAAGGTGGTGGAAGCAATCGGTCTGCTCAAGATGGACTTCCTCGGCCTGCGGACACTGACCGTGATCGACGATGCCCTCGCCATGATCGCCCAGCGACACAAATTCAATCTGGAGATCGACAAGATTCCCTTGGATGACCACGGGGTTTATGAGTTGCTCAGCGCCGGGAATACGATCGGGATCTTCCAGTTCGAATCCACTGGTATGAGAGAGTATCTAAGGAAACTTCGCCCTGAAAACCTTACCGATCTAGCGGCAATGAACGCGCTTTACCGACCGGGACCGCTTAAAGGGGGTGTGGTCGATCTTTATATCAACCGCAAGCATGGTGTCGAGAAGGTCGCCTACGAGCATCCGATGCTGGAGTCAATCTTGAAAGACACTTATGGAGTCATCGCTTTTCAGGAACAAGCGATCAAGATTGCCTCGGAGATGGGGGGGTATACGCTTGGTAAGGCCGACATCTTGCGTAAGGCGATGGGAAAAAAAGATGCTGAGTTGATGCGAGCTCAAAAGGAAGAGTTCGTGCAGGGGTGTCAGAGAAACAAGATCGACAAGAAAACAGCGGAGTCAGTTTTCGACCTAATCGAGAAATTCGCCGGTTACGGCTTTAACAAGTCGCATTCGGTCGGCTATGCGCTACTGGCTTATGAGACGGCATATCTAAAGACACACTACCCGCAGGAGTTTATGGCTGCAGGCATGACTTCCGAGATGGGTACTACCGACCGCATCATCATCCTTATGGAAGAGTGTCGCCGAATGGGCATCGAGGTTCTGCCCCCCGATGTCAACGAATCCGAATTGGCGTTTAGTGTGGTAGGCGACAAAATTCGTTTCGGATTGGCGGCGGTAAAGAATGTGGGGCACGGCGCTGTTGAGGCAATTCTGGAAGCGCGTAAGGAAGGGGGGCGGTTTGAATCGATCTTCGATTTCTGTGCTCGAGCCGATCTCGGTTCGGTCAACCGTCGGACGATTGAGTCGTTGGTTATGGCAGGGGCATTTGATTCGGTTCGCGGGTATCGCTCGCAGCTTCTCGGTTCGGTGGAGGCGGCACTCAGTTTCGGACAGTCGATCCAGCGCAAAGAGGGAATATCCCAGTCGGATCTCTTTGGTTCCGGTCTTACAGACCAGACGATTCAGGAGCCGCTGCTGCCCAATATTGATGAGTGGAACGCCGCCACGATCTTGCAGAACGAAAAAGAAGCGCTC
>JAPLUP010000682.1 GCA_026397575.1 Candidatus Zixiibacteriota bacterium | reverse complement strand
TATAGCTGTGAGCAGCCACAAGGGCGGTTTGAAAAAACGCTGGACAAATCCCATGACTACAGCCAGCGACAGGTACATGATTGCTGCCGCAGCGACCGCTCCGCCGGCGTTGAATTTGATCTGCGCCGCCTGTAGTTCCTCGGTGGCCGAGACAAAGCTTCCGGCCGTAATATCGGTGAATGCGACAATCACATACATCAGTGCCAGCAAAATTAGCACCAACATCGCCCTTCCCGCTCTTGTGCCAAGATGTTCACGCGTGATCTCAGCAATCGAGCGTGCGCCGTGACGGACAGATGCAGTCAGTGTCGAGAAGTCATGCACGGCGCCGATCAAGACGACACCCAGGCCGATCCACAGCAAGCACGGCAACCAACCGAACGTCTCGCAGGCGAGAATTGGACCCGCTATCGGACCGGCTGCGGCAATCGCCGAGAAATGCTGGGCAAAAAGATAGAACGGTCGAGTCGGAACATAATCGACCCCGTCATTAACCTGGCGCGCGGGAGTAACCCGACTGTCATCGATAACAAACTGTTTTGCTACCCAACTGCCATAAAGGCGGTAGGCAACAACCATGATGATGATAAAGGCGACAGCCAGCAGCGCGAGACTCATAAAGCGTGTAACTCCGATCTGATCTGTGCCACGATCATTCTTTCACGAGAAGCACGTTGATCGCCTTCACAACGACGCGAACCTTGTCACCCTTCTTGATGCCGAGGTCTTTGAGCGAATCGATTGTCATCACCGAGGCCATGCTGGAATTGGCCGGAATCGACAGGTTGACCTGACACATAAGCGAGCCTTTCTTAACTCCGGTTACCTTGCCGATTAGTTGATTTCTGGCGCCGTACTTCATGATACATCGTCCTTTGTATTATTTATGATTTCACGGCGTGCCCCAATTTCCCGTGCAGCACGCGGCGTTGATTTGCGTTACCCGCCAAACACAGCCGAGGGCTGCTCTGTGATAACTTCATCAAAAGGGCGAGAAACCGGCCTCCAACCAGTAATCGTCTTTCAGTTCTTCCTGCTGTCTCAAAAGTGCCTGATAATGACCTTGTTCCCATGAGGCAAGCTCGGCAAAAAACGCCTTGGCTTCCGGTTCCGCTGTTAGTTCGGACTGGGTGCGGTAGAATGCCATAGCGTCGAGTTCAAGTTGAATGCCAATCGACAATGCGCTCATTTCAAAGTGGGCTTCCTTGATGCGCATATGGAAGCTGTCGGAGAAGAGCGGTGATGGTCCGGCAAGATCAAGACGGCCATGCAATTTCGCGGTTAGACTCAGTTTGCCCGTCATGACCCATGAATCGTAGTGTTCCTTGAGGAACTGCAAATGATCAAGCTCTTCGCGCGCCAACACTTCGAATATTTGGCGTCCTTTGGGATCGCTGGTGCTGTTGGCAGCCATCAGGTAGAAGCTGTTGCCATCACGCTCGGCTTTCATCGCTTTCAACAAGCCATCAGCCAAACCAAGTGCACTTTCTGTCATAACTCGCTCTCGCCTTCAATCGTTGTCATCTGCCGTTGCCCGGTTTTGTGGTCGGGACACGAAACCGGCATTGTCAGTAGCGCCAAACACGGCAGAATCGGTTCAGAATGATTTTGTTGATCGCCAACCAAAAAATCAAGTGCGATTTTCGCATAAAACGCTTTTTTTCTGGCCAGTCACTAATGGGACTGTTGAAAAAGCCCAGACCGTGTCATTGCGAGGAGTGCGGAGAGGTGATGCAGGGTGTGGAGCACGACGAAGCGATCTCGATTTACGCTCTTCCGATGCAAGCGCGCAGATTGCTTCGTCGTCACTGCCCCTCCCCTCTCTCTCCCACCCTGACTCCTCGCAATGACAATCCTGAGGTTTTTCAAAAGTCCGCTAATTAGTCATACGACTACTAACTATACGAAAGGCAGAACAGGGATGAGAGAATCTCGTAACAGGTGCTTGCAGCGTAGGCTCAGTCTGATCGGATTGGCCTTGTCGCTGGTGGTGTTCGCCATGCAGACAGAAGCGCAGACACGGCCACTACTGGTGTTATATGCGTTTCCGGAGGAAGGTCAGACCATTGCCAAGCAAATGACCACCGACAGCACGGCACGCATTCTCGGCAGAGCCGTGCAGATGGGTACGTTAAACGGCAAGAGGATCGTTCTGGCGGAATCGGGAGTCGGCATGACCAACGCAGCCATGACCACGCAGGAGTTGATCACACGCTTCCATCCACACGGACTCGTCTTCAGCGGCATTGCCGGCGCGATCGATTCCGCTGTGCATATTGGCGACTTGTGCATCTGCTCAAGCTGGATCACGCATGACTATGTCTATTGCGGCCCCGACAGTTTACAGCCCCAGCCAGTTCATTCCTTCTCAGCCAAGGCCGACAGCCTGGCATCGTTCTGGTCGTTTTTTGCCGACAGCGGCTTTGTCGGCGAGGCCAAAAAAATTGACGGCAGCAAGCTGTCGCTGCAGAAGATCGGCGCACGGGAACCGCGCATAATCGTCGGAGGCGCTTGTGTCAGCGGTAATGCGTTCATCGATAATGCGGAAAAACGTTTGTGGCTGAAAGGGCGATTCGGAGCAATGGTGACCGATATGGAATCGGCGGCGGTGGCTCAAGTTTGTACGGCCAACGGTGTGCCTTTCGTCATCATCCGCTCGGCGTCGGATTTGGCCGGCGGCTCCCCCAGCAAGACCGCGACAGAGCAATTGGATCAGTTCTTTCGGATCGCGGCGTCAAATTCGGCGGCGCCGGTGATGGCTCTGGTCGGGTTGCTCCCCTGAAACTCGTCTCTATCAGCGACCGAACTGATAGCCAAAACCCCAACTCACCTCGGTTGTTGTGATAGGATCGTCTGAAAGCGAAACAATTCCGCACGGTTTTGTTCCGGTTCCAGATTCACCAAGAAAACGGTGTCTAAACCCAAAGCGCATCGTCAGCGGCAGACCTTTCAGATCGGTCACTAACATGCCAATGTCAATAACGAGACCTGACTTGTAGGCGTCAGGTGAAGACCATCGGTCGCCGGACCGAAGGACACTCCATTTGGCGTCGATATGAAAGAAACAGAGCCCGCCTCCAAACTCGAGAAATGTTGACCGCGAATGACTGATCAGGTGCCGAAACCCAAACTCAAAAGCGTGAACATAGTTCGTACGGCGCAATTCCACCGCTTCTCGTTCCGGATAGTTATCCGTGTAGACATATCCCTGATCCCTCGTCTTGCTGGTCAAGTAGTCGAACTCGAAAGTCAGCTTAACATTGTTTGAAACCGGCTGAAACAGGTAGAACCCAATTCCGTATGGGTGTTTCAGGTCCTCATCTTTCGTCCAATCTTTCAGGCCGATTGCGCCTATCTCCGGTGAGAGTCGCCCCGCAAGCGCGAACGGGCTTGAAAGCATCATCATGATCTGTAGATAAGCAACAAAGCGTACCATGGATTTCCCTCTCCTTTCCAGTGAAAGAGACGGGGAAAGTACGATTCTGTTTAATCGTGGGACAGTTTATCAATGACGTAGCCTTAACCGGTCCTGGGGAAGGAACTGTCAGAGTACGCGGGCAATAGAGACCAGCAAATTGGCGTTTGTCGCAATCAGGCTTGCTTTGCCACAACCGCCGCTTGCTGTTGCACCTTCTGATACATCCGCCTTAGCGTCTCGGCAACGTCGGCAACTTTGAACGGCTTTGTGATGTAGGCATCGGCGCCGGCAGCCAGCGCGTCATCTTCGCGATACTCGCCGTTGAAGCCGGTGATTACGGTCACTGGAATCTCGGGATGCGTCTTCTTCACGGCCACCAACAAATCAAAACCGCTCATCACCGGCATTTTCATGTCGGAAATGATCATGTCGATCTTGCGGGAGGTAACGAGGTCGAACGCTCTTTGACCATCGTCCGCCTCCACGACATCAAAACCTTCGCCCTTGACAATCTCAACGAAAATCGTACGGATGAGGTTGTCATCTTCTGCTACTAATACTGTCGCTTGCGTCATAATCGACTCCTTATGGTATGTATCAGGTTTATCGGGAAACGGTGCGCGAACATTAACCATCCGGCGCCGGATGGTTAAGAAGGGTTTCAAGTCGGCATAAATCAATCGCTGATCAGCCGCGCGATCGCAAACGCCGCTGCCGCCGCCACACCACCAATCACCACCGTCTGTAGGGCGGAACGCCAGGGTCGCTTTCCGGTGAACCGTCCCTTGACATACCCGAAGACGAAAAGTGCAATAAGAGTAACCGCGACCGACCAATAGAGTGCCGCCAGAAGGTCATTTACGAAGAGATAAGACGCCAGTGGAATCAATCCACCTGCGATATAAGAGAGCGCGATGGTCAGTGCGCTGCGACGGGCACGTCGTGGATCTGATTCTTCCAGTCCGAGTTCGAAGCGCATCATAAAATCGACCCAACGCGACTGGTCGGCGCGAATTGCCCTCACCACCGGCACGATCTCAGCTTCGGAAAGCCCGTAGCCGCGGAAGAAATCGGCGACTTCTTCCTCCTCGCGCTCAGGTGATTCCTCCGTTTCCCTGATTTCGCGCTGCTTTTCCGAGGCATAGTGCTCGGCGTCAGTGCGGGCGGCCAAGTATCCTCCGAGCCCCATGGCAATTGAGCCGGCGGCTATCTCGGCAAACCCGGCGGTCACGACGATACCTGTTGCGGATACAGCACCTGAAAGTCCGGCTGCGAGCGCGAAAGGTACTGTTAACCCGTCGGCCATACCGATAACAACGTCGCGCACCATAGCACTCGCAGTGAAATGCTTTTCAACGTGAGGTGTGGTAGGCATATTTAACTGTCTCCTTGTCTGCGGATTCGGCTTCGATCGGAAACAGGAAGCTTCCTAAACAAAAGCTAATAAACGACCCGCGAATGGCAAGTTCAACAAATACTGTTGTGAATCAATGACGCTCGCATATTCATTGTAAGGATGGATACGGATCATATCTTGTCAACTTGAAGGACGCGGATGCAGCTATTACCTTTCGAAGAAGAACATGTGCCCTTGTGGCAACAAGCAGTTGACGATGCCGACATCTCTCCTTCGCCACTGGGAGGACCTGAGTTCAACTCGACAACGATCCGCGGCTGGGGAAACACATTCGTGCTTATGGCAAACAATCTGATGATTCCGTTTGCCAGAGAGGAAACCACACACTTCCGTATAGTGAAGTCCGATGTCTACACAGGCGTCTCGATCAACTCCCTACTGGGGATAACCCAGATGAACGACCAGATATGGTCCGACCTCGCTGATCTACCGCGCCGCTGTGTAATTGTCCTCGATGTACCTGAGGAGCATTATGACGGGAACAAGGAGAAATGGCAAGCGCTCAAGTTCTACCCGACTGAACGCACAGCCTATCACAGAATTGATTTGCCGGCGTCCTATGACGAATGGTTCATGCGTCCGGGTGTCCATCGGCAAAACATTCGGCGCGCCCAAGAGGCGGGACTGTATGTGGCGTTTGGAGGTCGAGAGTTGCTCGTCCCGTTCTACGAGTTGTACCTGAATTCTTTCATTCGTTGGCAGAGTCGGCAGGTGGCTGCACTCGCGCACGATTATGTTCGATTTCAGCGCCTCTTTGATTCTCCCGGATCGCGGGTTCAGATTGCCGAAGTCAGACACGAGAATCGGATAGTTGCTGCCGCGATTTTCTGTTGCTACTCCCGCACCGCCGGGTACCTCTATGGGGGGATCAACTTCGAGTATCAGCAACTGCGGCCAAACAACCTGCTCCATGCGGAAATCATCAGATATCTTATAGACAGAGGCGTAAGCGAGTACAATCTGGGAACGAGTCTCAACCTGAAAGATCTTGAGCACTTCAAAGAGACTCTTGGCGCCAATCGTCACCTTTCCGTGACCCTTTGTCGCGACCGCTTCCCCCATCTGAAACGGCTTTTGCACAAAGGATCAGCTTCGTAGCCGCGAACCGAGGACGTCAAAGGGAGTGGCTTCGTTTTTAAGAAACTTGACCATTGATAATGGCGTATATGAATGGTCGATATGGTTGTCTCGGCGGCGTGCATAACCGAGGCGCGATATAAGAACCGATGTATCTGGTGCAGTCTTGAACAGAATCGTAGCCTGCTGTCTATTCGTCACCCTGCCACTGCTTTCCGTGGTTGATGTTCAATCGTCGTCAGTTTCCGGAAGCGGTACGCTCGTGCAGGGCGTCGTCTACGATACTCTGACCAACCAGCCGATACCCTATGTGACCGTGCAGGTGGCCGGCACCGGAAAATCGGCGCTCGTCAACCTTGAGGGTCATTATCGGTTGGTGTTGCCCCCCGGTCGGCACCAGCTCAAATTTTCGCATATCGGGTATCTCTCAAAAACCACCGAAATCGTTGTTGGCGACAGTTCAAGCAACTGCAATGCTTATCTGCAAGCGACCGTATTACAGGTCAACGGCATCACTGCGTACGAAGAACCCTATGATCCGGCGCAGCAGATCATTATCGAAGCAATCAGACGCAAGAAAGACATTCTGGCACGGATCCACGATTACCGTTTCGATGCCTACACGAAGTTGATCGTGCGCGAAAAGCCGAAGCCGGATTCCTCCAAGATATGGCTCATCACCGAGACGCAGCTTACTTGTTTTTGGGAGCAACCAGACAAGTACAAGGAGATCATCACTGCTCGTAAGCAGTCCTCCAATCTTCCTGCCGAGGGCAATCTGGTGGGAGTCGGAGAGATCCTGAACTTCAACCGCAACCGCATTGACTTCGGCAGATACTCCATTGTCTCCCCTACCGCCAAAGACGCGCTCGATCATTACGACTACTATCTCAAGGACAGCGTCTACGTCGACAATCGCCGCATCTATCGCCTGGAGATCGAACCCAAGAGAGAGACCGACCCGCTGTTCGTCGGAAACATCAGCATTGTTGATTCGACGTATGATGTTGTGGAAGTAGATGTCGGTTTCAACAAGGCTGTCGATATCCCGTTCCTGGACAGCCTCCGCTACCGCCAGCATTTCGCGCAACTCGAGAAGGAGTATTGGATGCCGATCGAGATAGCGCTGTCGGCCGAAGTCAACATCAAATTCCCGGGAATCCCGCCGAAACTATCATTCGAGCATCGGGCGTCACTTTACGACTACAGCTTCGACAAAGGCACACCCAAGGGAACGTTCGGCGAATATGATATGGAAGTCGCGGAGCAGGCCGACAAGTTCGATTCCACGGCATGGTACACACGGCAGACGATTCCTTTGACGACTGAAGAAGTCCGTGGCTACCAAGTTATCGACTCACTTGAAAAGCAACCCAAGCCGATTCGAAAGCAACTTATGATGGTTGGCGCCGCGGCAACGTACCTGGCACTCGGCGGCAGTTATTCCATATTTCATTTCAATCGAGTTGAAGGTCCCTATCTCGGTATAGGTTATAATTTCGACCGATTGGTTCCCCGCACGGAATTGACAATCAAGGGCGGTTACGGGTTCAGCCAGAAACATGGGCAGTTTTTGGTCGGCGCCAAACATCGCTTGTGGCAGCATCAAAAGCTGGATGTCGGCGCTGAATTTCAGCAACTGATTGTGAATCGGCCAGTGCAGCCCGATGCCTGGATGAATCCGACTTTCGATGTACTTACGGCGAAGCACGATCCATTCGATTACTATTATGAGAAAGGGTTTAGGGCCTATCTCTCCGCGAAGTTACTAAATTACACCAACCTCACTCTCAGTTACAACGACCTCCGCCAAGCATCGGTCAGTAAAAACACTGACTTCAGCGTCTTGAGTCCTGACGCCGTGCACCGACCCAATCCGCAAATCGATGATGGCAGACTCAGGTCAGTGTCAACTGAATTCACATTCGACTCTCGAAAGCTGACTAACCTGAAGGGCAGAGACAGAATCAGCCCGCAGATGCAGTATACGCTTTTCAAAGCGGGCGCAGAATACTCTTCGATGAAACGACTGCGCAGCGATTTTGATTTCCAGAGATACTACGGGTATATGTATAGCAGGCAAAGAACGGCCAGGCTGGGTGTAACTTCGTTGATTCTGTACGGCGGTGTCTCCGAAAACCGACTGCCACCACAGCGGTTCTATCAGATCATCTCCGGATCAGGGACGGTGTCGGGACGGGGAGGCTTCTACACCATCTACGAACAAGGATTTGTCGGTGATCGTGCCGCTTCCGTTTTTGTGGAACACGATTTCGGACATCTGCTATTGCGTGGCAGT
>JAPLUP010000259.1 GCA_026397575.1 Candidatus Zixiibacteriota bacterium | reverse complement strand
GTCCCTTTCCATGTCATTCGCGCCCCCCTTGTCATTCCCGCGCAGGCGGGAATCCAGACCTTCCATTGCGTGGGGGCGACCCTCGCGGTCGCCCGCAGTCACCGCATTCGGACCACTATCGCGGGCAGCCGCAAGGGCTGCTTCTAAAGGGCTCGCAATGTGCCGCGTGAACTGATAGGTCACGCCTTCTGTCGTGAACCACATCGTTGCCCCACCTGCGCTCGCGCGGAACAGAACCTCTGAATCCCATTGCCCCATGTTCTTGGTGAATGCTAGCGGCATCTGATTGAGTGACTGCATCGCCAGTTGGCTGTCAGTGGCTGCAAACAGAGAACCGCACAAAATTGCGGTGATGAACCCTAAAACTGACGTTCTCAAACGAGGCATGATACCCTCCCACAGCGTGAGGATTGGCTGTTATAAGACTAATGATCAGTGGCAAAGATAGCGATAATGCCGGCGATTGTCAAGTCAAAACCCGCATTTCCCTACGGCATTCGCCGCATCTGCAAGCCAAATTCCTTCTTGACATTACCCCCCACCAACTCTACCATGCCTTCCGCCGACTATGAAGACGACAAGCACACTGCAATACGATTTCTGGGACATCCTCAGAGCCCCACGACTGGCTTTGTCAGGCAAATACCTGCTGGCACAAGCGCGACCGCTGGCCTATGGCTACGCGGTGTACCTGGTGCTGACCTATCTGGCAGTGCTGCTCGAAGGTGGCACGTTTAGCGAGCTTTGGAATGCTCACACACTCTTTCCATTCACGAGCCTGGGATTATCGCACTGGTATGGCTGGGCGATCTGGATCGTCGGCATTGTCATTGCGGCCGGTTTCTATGATTATGGCAACATGACTGTCGCCAAGCTGGCTCTGGAGGAACTCAAGGGGAATCTCTTTTTCACCTGCAAAGACGCTGCGGTTGAAGCACGTGCCAACCTGCGATCTCTTTGGGTTGCTGCCGCGCTGCTGATCGTACTGATCGTCGTGCTGTCGCTGCTACAAGGGTTGATCGGGCTGGTCGTCTTGATTCCCTATATCGGTGAGATCATTTACGCCGTGATCTACGCCGTGCCCTTCGTGCTCTGGTCGCTATTCGTCGTATTCCTGGCATTTGGCTTGACTACGGCGATCTTCACTTTACCGGCAATCGTGACCGCGCGGGAGAAGGATGCTTTTGGTGCGACCTTCTATATATATAATGTTATCTGGACGCAACCACGCCGCTGGGTGTCACAGACTGCTGTCGGACTTGTCATGGCCAAAATCGGCATCTTCGTTTTCGGATATTTCCTGATGCGGGCGTTGCAGTTGACCTTCCTCACGACTTCACTATTTTCCGGCGAGAAAGTGAAGAGCATCGTTTCAACCGGCTACTTTGCTCTGGCCCCTGTGCAGGAAGTGCTCCGTTTCTTCACCTCCCTCTATCCCGGATCGACAATCGACTGGATGCCGTCGGCGACGCGCGGACTGGAGTTCAGTCTCGCGTCACAGCCAACCACCGAAGTGATCGCATCATTGATTATCGCAATCACTCTGGTTGTCCTCTGGATCGTAGTCATATCCTACGGCCTCAATATCATCACTTGTTCGCAGTTGATCGGGTTCATCTATATCCGCAAGTGCGAGGACGGCGAGAAGCTCGGCGAATCGCCGGCGCCGGGCGGCAGTGATCCGCATGAACTGATACCAAAGTCTACTCCAGTTCCCGAGAGCGACGCACAGAGCAAATAGTAAACAGATAGGTTGAAATGAAGACGCGCGTTGAACACATCCGCAATTTCTCTATCATTGCCCACATCGATCACGGCAAATCCACGCTGGCCGACCGGTTGCTGGAAATGACCCACACGATTGAAGTGTCGAAAATGCAGAAGCAAGTGCTCGACGATATGGAACTGGAGCAGGAGCGGGGGATTACGATCAAATCGCACGCCATCCGAATGAAGTACCACGCTGCCGACAAGAAAAACTACATTCTCAATCTGATCGACACCCCCGGACACGTCGATTTCTCCTACGAAGTCTCCCGTTCGATTGCCGCTTGCGAGGGGGCGTTGTTGGTCGTCGATGCGTCGCAGGGGATCGAAGCGCAGACGCTGTCGAATCTCTACAAGGCTCTGGACAACAATCTGGAGATCATTCCGGTCATCAACAAAATCGACCTGCCGCACGCCGAGCCGGAGAAAGTCGCGGAAGCAATCTGCAACCTGATCGGCTGCGAGCGCGAGGAAATCATTCTGGCGTCAGCCAAGCAGGGAATCGGCATTCAGGAAGTGCTGGAGGCAATCGTCACCCGCATTCCGCCACCGCTGGCCAATCCCAAAGGTCCACTCAAGGCGATGATCTTCGACTCCAAGTACGACAGCTACCGCGGCGCCGTACCGTATGTGCGCATGATGGATGGCGAAGTCAAGAAGGGGGACAAGATCAAATTCTTTTCGACCAAGATTCAGTACGAAATTGACGAAGTCGGTTATCTGATCATGGATCGCATACCGGCGGACAGGCTGTCGGCGGGGGAAGTCGGCTACGTCATCTGCAATATCCGCAATGTCTCCGAAGCCAAAGTCGGCGACACCATCACCTATGCCGTCGGTGGCGCGATCACGCCCTGTCCGGGATACAAGGAAATCAAGTCGATGGTCTATTCCGGAATCTATCCGGCGGCGACCGAAAGATACGAGCAACTCCGCGAAGCACTGGAAAAACTTAAACTCAATGACGCTTCGCTGACCTATGAACCGGAGTCATCTTTGGCGCTCGGGTTTGGTTTCCGCTGCGGATTCCTGGGGCTGTTGCATCTGGAGATCATCCACGAGCGGCTGGAGCGCGAGTTCGGCGTCACGATCGTCAACACCGTGCCAAACGTCGAGTATCACGTGCACACCAAGAAGGGGGAATTGGTCAAGGTTGACAATCCGGCCAAGATGCCGCCACCGATGGCGGTTGAGTACATCGAGGAGCCGTATGTCGCGGCGCAGATTATCACGCCGGCGGAATATATCGGCAACATGATGAAACTGATCTCGGACCGACGCGGCGAGTTCAAAGACACGCATTATCCCGACCCGTCGCGCGCTACGATTTCGTTTGAGTTGCCGTTGTCGGAGATCATTTTCGATTTCCACGACAAGCTCAAGTCGATCTCGCGCGGCTATGCATCACTCGATTACGATTTTCTCGCGATGCGGCAGAGCAAGCTGGTCAAGCTTGATGTCCTGCTCAATTCGGAGCCAGTGGATGCGTTGTCGTGTTTGATTCACGCCGAGCGCGCCGCCGTCTGGGGACGCAAGCTGTGCCAGAAGCTTGCGGAACTGATTCCACGTCAGATGTTCGAGGTCATTATTCAGGCGTCCATCGGCACGCGTATTGTCGCGCGCGAGACCGTCCGAGCGATGCGCAAGAATGTTACCGCCAAATGCTATGGCGGCGACATCACGCGCAAGCGCAAGTTGATAGAACGTCAAAAAGAGGGGAAGCGTAAGATGAAGCAGATCGGCAAAGTCGAGCTTCCGCAAGAAGCGTTTCTCGCAGTGTTGCAGATAGATAGAGAAGGGGAATAGCCGACACAGTAGAAGACCCCGACAGTGCATCGCCCTATTCCCCTCTTGAGAGGGGCCAGGGGTGTGTCATTCTGAGCGCAGCGAAGAATCTAGCTTCCCGTCATTCCAGCGAAAGCAGCCAAGCTTGACGTCACGCCGCGAACTGCTAACCGAACTTGATCTGTTCAATGTGATCAAGAATGTCACTCTGCTTGCTCCAGGCGGATCGATTCTCCAGCACGGCCTTGATCAGTCTATGGGATAGCACTTGAGCGCTCCCGACTTCCTCCAGACTAACTTGATCTGTCTTCCCATGTACTAGTTTGCTTCTCTTGCGATACAGCTTCTTGACGTAATTGTTGTACTCGATTC
>JAPLUP010000464.1 GCA_026397575.1 Candidatus Zixiibacteriota bacterium | reverse complement strand
AGATCAAGACGCGACGCGATTTCTGCATGGGGAAGTCGACGCTCTTTCCTGATTCAAGATGACTGCGGAAGATCGTAGCATCGGTGTGGAAGGTGACCACATCGGACAATCCCTGTCCTGAAGCAACGGGAAGCAGACGATTGTTCCAGGCATCAACGGGAAAGGTCTTCTGATCATATGACGGTTTGAGCGCTTTTTCGTCGGGAAAAATCCAGATCTGATAAAGATGTACAGGAGTGTCAGCCAGATTGAATTCCGAATGAGTCAGGCCGGTGCCCGCCGACATGCGCTGAACATCTCCGGCTCTAATCACGGTTTTGCTCCCCATGCTGTCGCGATGCGTGATTTCGCCTTCAAGCACAATAGTGACGATCTCCATCTCGTGATGCGGATGCGTGGGAAATCCTGATTGGGGTTCAGTGACGTCGTCGTTAAAAACACGCAGCGCCCCGAACTGGATATTGTTGGGATCGTAATACTCTGCGAACGAAAATAGCCAATAGGTTTTCAACCAGCCATAGTCGGAAAAGTGGCGCTCATTGGCGCGTACAATCTGAATCATGGATAAACTCCAGTCTATGTCTCAAGTTCCGGCCTGCCCGTCAACAACTCTTAACCGACCAAAGATTGTACGCAGCACGATGAACATTTTTCGAAAGGTCTGCACGATGGCAACCGAACCCTTTTGTCGTTGACAAGGCCATGTTAGTAGAGCAAATTGGCAAATGAACAGGTAAGAAAACACTTGACACATTGTTGAAATGTGTTAGAGTTTCTGTAGATTCTTTGATTGACTCCAGTAGACGGCCTAGTTGAAGCATTGTTGAGAAGGGCAGCTTTCGAGGAGCCGTTCGACATTCGTGGAGGACAATGTCTATGAGAGGAGTAAGTCTGTGAGTAGGCGAAGAATCCCATCATGCGTACTTGTGATGGTCGCCTTGTTCTTTGTGCTGTCTGGACTGACGTTCGCCAAGTCTAATGATGACGCCGATTCGGCGACATCACTGCTTGCCAACGGTGCTGACTGGGACATAATGAAAGCGCTTGAGGTGACGTCCGGTTATCCTTTTAAACGAGCACTGAACTACGCCTCACTCATTGAACTGGCGGGTTCGCCTTACCATTCTAAGCCTTATGCCAAGTTTGGATGGGGCACACATTTTGCTGAGGGGTTTCTACCTGGCAGAGAGACGGGCCGATTGACCAGTGCTTTTCCCCTTTACTTGTACTATGTACCTTATCTTAGGGCAAAGTGCTTCTGGGCGCATCCGATCGTAAGTACGCGTGGAGGGTACGGGTACAACTGGATTGAAGTGACCTACGACGCATCTAGAGAAGAACCCTATATCTTCGCCAAAACGTTTGTCTATTTTTTTGTTGGGGGAAGCGCCTGGGTGTTCATAAATTCATACGATTATGAATCGGATTTGTTTATGGACATTTTCGGGAAGAGACGCTACATTTCCTGTGGTTTCTCAATAATGAGGTGCTTCCAAATCACGTCTGGACCTGTTGCTTCCAATCTTGATTTCATTAGGCTGGGGGCTAATGCAAGGATTATGCTAACTAAAGATATTCATGATTCTTCCAATGATATGTACTTTTTTCTGACGTTGAGTTTCGGGGTTGGGCCCATGTGGGTCGGCAAATTCTGACCGTGTTCTTCAGGTTTTGTAGGTCAAACCCACTTCGGTTTTGACACTCTACGATTTCCCCGTTCCGTCATGTCGTGGCGGTGAAACGTTTGCCGTAAGGATTTGCTTGTGTTCGCGGCGTGTGACTTGACGTTCTTCTCTGTTTATGTTTGAACAATTCATGTGGGCGCGGCAGGTCACGCTCCCTCATCATCCGACCCCCACGCCGCTAAGACCCTGCTGCAACGTCAAGCGTGTTCGCGTTTGATAAGATGTCGAAAGGGCGAGCCTTTCGACCCTTCAATCCCGACCGAAAACCATTGACATGAAAGACGGTATCTACAACTGTGTCTGAGAGCTTTGCTCTTAGGGGCGATTGTTTAACGAGCGCCAAAGATAAAGGGAAGCGATAGTTCGATAGGGGCTCCAGCAAGCAACGATTTTCTCAAGTGAATCGGGAGAGAGTTCGGCGCCATAGTGCTGGACAATTGCTTTGCGAATGCCGAGGTCGTTCTCGGGGAAAATATCGGGGCGGGCCAATACGAACATCAAGTACATCTGCGCGCTCCAAGGGCCCATGCCCTTGACCTGTATGATCTTTTCGAATACGGCTTCGTCACTTAGCGTTGCAAGTCGGGATACTTGCAGCTTTCGCGTTTGCACATGCTCAGTGAGTGAGCGGAGCGCTCTGATCTTGGGTCGGGAAGCGCCGGCCTTTTGAAGTTGAGTATCGCTGCATGATGCCAGCCGATTGGCAGTTAGCCTGCCACCACCGGCTGTGGCTCTAATGCGGGCGAAGATAGTATCCGCCGCTTTCCCGGACAACTGCTGGCCGATAATAATGCGCGCTAACATCTCGAAGGTATTAGGGAGGCATGTCATCGGAATCTCACCGTGGGTTTTGATGAGCGCTTTCATCATGGGATCAACGCGGCGAAGATGGTGGATGGCTTTCGTGATGGCGGTGTCAGTCATAAACTATTTTGTAGTGGCGATGCAGCGACTCGCCCTGCCGCAGAAGATCATTCTGCCCAGGCCGGCATGGCCTGCATAAAGAGGTCGGCGCGCCGCATTGCTTTGGCATCGTCGAGTCCGGGTTGCCACGTCTTGAACCATTCCGCGATGCCGTGCTGAATTTCCGGACGCGGTTTGAGATTGCCTTTTTCGTCCGTGCAGTACTTGCACAAATTTTCCGCCACGCCCTTGAACTCCGGGTTTTCCAGGGGCGCGGTACACGAATGACACCACTTCATAGTTCTATCTCCTTCGTCGTATGGTGACGACTCTTGTTATGTCATGCCTATTCTACGTTCATGGGCGAAGATCGTCAATCACATTTAGCACGAGAACCGCGACAGGGAATCTATGTGGGGTTACCGATTGTTGCCAGGACGAGTGTGCTAACTCGCCCCGGACGATATCAATCAATTCAACGTGGGTGCAGGCACAGCTTGCCGACAAGCCGCTATTTCAGTCCCCTTGCTGCAGCCTGCTGGACAACATGTGTCAGTTCGTGAGTAACCATATCACGCGCGGTGACGCTGGGCGAGATATCGCCTACGCTCGTTGACGCGCCAGGCAATCCCGACAGGGCCTCTATTTGAATGTCGCGCTGCAGTTGGCTGGGGTTGTCGTCACTGTAGATATTGACGTTGCTGAAATTTAGGCCAAACGCCTGTGATCTGATTCTGGCGTGTAGACGCGCTTTAGAGACGAGTTGTCTGCCATCCTCCGTTTGCTGAGATTCGGCAATCATGCGGGCGGCTTGCTCGGCGCCAACAGGACCTGACGCGGTAAGCCGTGCGATTTCCTGCGCGAATTCCCTCACGTCGGATGGCATATTGGGACTGTAAGATCTTTTCATTGCCATATAGGCTCCTTTCCGTGTGTCAAATTCTCTTGTAATGTATACGAGGAGTAATGCCTTGTGCAACAGATATTCATTGTGCTAATGGAAGCCACCGACATTCAAACTATTCAATCCAGTCGCTTCTGAATTACGGTTTGGTCGCTTTGAGCGAGAAAGTCAATGGAATCGTGTCCTGGTCACCGGGGAGACGCCACCAGCCGTCGGCGCTTTTCTGCAAAAACGGGAAGTGGTCTTCAACCATAAATGGGAACTCATGCAAATAATCGATGCGCAGGCCGGCGCCTATCAGAGCGTCGATGATTTCGCCAAGACTGTGAGTCCATTCGTAGGACGGGTGAGTGACTTGCGCGTCTTTGTCAGCATAACAGCCCTCCGGCTCCCACCGGGTCGGCTCCGTCGAGGGAAAATAGGAGAAGCGCACTCGCAGGTCGGGAGTAGTCCGCTCGTTTTCGAAGACGTAGAGAAAGGGATGGCTCTCGACGATGTGGAGAAAACCGCCCGGTTTCAGAAAATTTGCGACAAGCTTTGCCCAGGCCGTGACGTCCGGCAGCCAGCAGAGGAAACCGTAGGATGAGTGGACAATGTCAAATTGATCATTTAGCTTGTCCGCTAGATCGTAAATGTTGCTACATATAAAACGGGCGAGAATTTTCAGTTCTGCGCTTAATGATTGTGCCAGAGTAATGGCTCTGTCGGAGAAATCTACACCGGTAACCTTGGCGCCGAGTCGGGCAAACGAAATCGTATCCATGCCGAAGTGGCATTGCAGGTGCAGTAGAGACTTGCCGGAGATATCGCCCAGCTCTTCACGTTCGATGGATTTGAGTGTTGACTTGCCAGCCATAAATCCCGGCATGTCATAGGATGGTGATTTAGAAGTGATGCCGGTTAGCTCATTCCAAAGATCGAGATTGGCCTGTAAAAACTTGTCCATAGTCAATGTCCTCTTCTTCGCGAAAGTATAGACAACAAAAGCTTCGAAGGCAAGATGAGAGTTTGGTACCGGCGGCCTGTGTGTTCCTATGTGGCCGAGTTTCGGATGGATGGTATTCTGCAAATGTGCGAAACTTCTCAGTCTGAGCAGCGTAGTTAGAAACGAAGCAGTTTAGAATGCGTGGAGGCATAGATGAAGAGCAGAACGACTTCGGCCATTGTCGTCTTGTTGGCATTTGCGATCATTGCAGGGTGGGATGTGGCAGCAGCGGCAGGAAATCGTCGCACAATCATTAGCTTTGGAGGATCGAACGTGGAAAGAGGCTCGGGGCGAATGGTCACCGAACAACGCAACATCGGTTCGTTTGATCGCATCGAATCGAACATTGGCGCGGACATTATGGTGTCAATTGGAGCGACGCAAAGTGTCAGCCTGACCTACGACGACAACCTGATCGGTTATGTGACCACCAAAGTCAGAGGGAGAAAGCTGGTGATTGAATCGAGCCGATCATTCTCCTCGTCGAGCGATTGCCAGATCAAGATCGTCGTTCCACGGTTGGAGGAAGTCTCGGTCGGTGGGTCGGGAAAGATCGAGGTTGTCGGGCTGGACGCTGATCGCTTCTCAGTTGAAATTGATGGCTCAGCCGATGTTGTGGCTAGCGGCGAGGTAGGAGAACTGGTGATCGAGGTGAATGGCTCTGGAAACGTTGATACCCGTGATCTGGTGGCGGGAGAGGCGACGGTTGAGATCAACGGATCGGGAGATGTCAGCGTCATGGCGCGCGATTATCTGACGGCTACAGTCAACGGCAGTGGCGACATCGTCTACACCGGGAATCCCAGTCAGGTCGTCAAGAATGTGGAAGGCTCAGGCCGAATCAGGAGAAGATAGAAGCTGGCTGACGTACTGTAGATGCAAGTCTACTTGCAACCAGGCTCACCAGAGGATGTCATCGTGCCAAAGAGTGCCGCGATCTCTTACGACGGTGGCAAGTTCCCGCTCCCAAATGCTCTTGCATCTTGAGCAAATCTTGCTATTGATCCGCGTCGAAAAACAACCCTCATCACAAGAATAAACCGTCTTGCAGTAAGGGCATTGATGGGAATGTCGTTCCATATCGTATATTCCTCAAGAACCGAAGGTCAGACGGGATTGCCGGACACACAACTGCTACGACACGAGGCAGACGATTGTGAGTTGGTTAAATGATTGGCTGAGAGTGGATAAAACGAGCCACGACATCGTGTCTGTCGCTTCAGAATAGGATTCTGAATGGATAAGAAGCAGCATTACTTTGTCAGACTTTTGGGCAAGCGCCCAGGTTGGCCGGAGGACATGACCCCGGAAGAGGAAGAAATCATGGGGGAACACTTTGAGTATCTCAAGAAGCTGGTGGCAGAGAAACGGGTTGTGGTGGCCGGGCCGGTATGGAAGCCGACATTCGGGCTGATGATATTGCGGGTCGATTCCGAGGACGAGGCACGAGAAATCATGAAGCACGAGCCGTCGGTCAGTAAGGGGCTGCACGATTACGAGATGCAGGAGATGATTCTGTCACTGCTGATGGATAACCCCTAAAGCATTTCTTATCTACGAATTCTGTCAGGATGCGATCTCCAGCAATCGAGCCAGCGTCGTGATGGTCCGCTCGACGGCTGAGACGTCCAAGTCGACCCCAGGAAGAAGCCCAAACCGAAGCGATTTTGACCTACAAAACTTAACACCACCGCAGCATAAACTGAGCAAACTGCTAATGTCGGGAACGGTCGCGCTGATGCTCTCCCAGCCGGAAAGTCGCATCAACTTCCGCGAGATCATGGACACCGGCAAGATCCTCCTGATCGACCTCGCCGAACTCGGATCAGATGTACGCGAACTCCTCGGAAGTTTCATCCTCTCCTTGCTCCACATCGCCGCACTCAGCCGCAGCGACACAGCAATTGAACAACGCAAGCCCTTTCACATTTTCTGTGACGAAGCCCACCGCTTTCTGAATGCCTCCTGTGAGGACTTGATCGCCGAAAACCGCAAGTTCGCAGTCAGCCTTACGCTCGCCCACCAATACCTCGAGCAGTTCAACAAAGCAACTCGCGACGCCATCGACACCGACAACATCGGAATAACAGGCATCCTGACCCAGCTTGGAGAAGCCATGAAGCAGCAACTCATCCGGCTGATCGAATGGCACGCTACCAACCTCATTGATCCCACCGATTGGCAGCTGCAGAAGCAGATAGTTACCCACTTGATCAAACTTTTCGGGGACTCCCTACCTGAAGTGATTCGCAACTCCGACCCGTCTCGCTTCACCAAGGCAGTTGGCTCAGTGCTCCGATCTGAAACCGGAGTACCAAGCCATCCGCTTGAAAGTCTGTAGGGAGTGAAATGGAACGAATGACACCAACACCGAACCAAGATATCATCAGCCTGTTTCGCTGGCGCTTCGTACAGCGCGAGGACTGCTACCCCTTGCAAATCGCCGCCAACGGCGGCGGCTACACCGCCATCCGAGAGCCAATAACCGACGCCGTCATATCTAGCCACCTGCAAGGCAGCAAAACCATTGGCCCTTACTCCTCACCAGACAGCAAAACCAAATGGTTCTGCATCGACATCGATACCCTGGACGAAGCCGAACTCCGCAAAGTATAGGAGCGCGCCAGTCAACTCGGTATTCCGTTCCTGACCGAATTCTCCGGCAAAAAAGGCAACCACATCTGGATCTTCTTCGACAAACCCTATCCAAACCGCATTGCCAGAGCACTGGGACAGGAAATCGGTCCAAGCCACGAGATCTTCCCTAAACAAAACCACATCGAACCCGGCAAACTCGGAAACCTCGTCAAAGCCCCACTCGGAACACACCAAGTCACCAACAACTGGTGCCACTTCCTTGACGCGAATCTGAAACCGGAAACAAACCAGTACGCAGTCTTAGCGGAAGTGAAGACGATTGATCCCTCACAAGTTCTCCGACAAAAGCTACCTGAGACTTGGATGAGAACCCGTCACGGACATTCCCGTTCCGTCTCGGTGCAAAGCGCCCAGCAAAGTGTCATCGTGCCGGTAATCAAAGATTGCGTCCGGCATGCTATCTTCTGCGGAGCCGGCCAGGGTGAAAGAAACCAAATTGGACACATCATCGCCTGCGAGTTAAGGCGACTCGAAATCAGAGCCACACAGGCAAAGATCATTCTATCGTCCGTCTGGAATCCCCAAAACAATCCACCTTTGAGCGCAGGCGAAATCGAGCTCCTACTTCGCTCAGCCTTCGGTCGAGAGGAGTACTCCTACGGCTGCAAACCGGACGGCGCTCTGAGACAGCGACTAACATGTGTTGGATACGATGCATGTAGGTATCTGAGCTCATATCGGAGGCTGTCAGAAGAAAACACTCCTCAAAAGAGTGATCAACCGTCATGAAAAACCAGACCGGAAACCGGCAGACGACGCAGCGTTCAAACGCCCAGACGCTTACAAGGGGACAATTCCTTGACAAGAAACAACTCGCCGCACTTCTGGGACTCAGTATCTTCACAATCGACTCCTGGGTCTCGCAGAAACGAGAAATTCCCTTTGTGAAAATGGGAAAAAGAGTTAAATTCGCGACAGAAGATGTGATGAAGTGGATTGAAAACAACAAACAGCATCCGATTCCATAATATGGCGATTTTCAAGAGAAATAAGACTTACTACATTCAGTACTATTCGCAGGGAAGACGGTATCGCGAAGCTATTGGGACAAATCACCAACCTCATTTGAACCCCGAACGCAAGCGCGAAGCGATATCGTTACTCCAGATTCCCGTAAGCGAAATGGGAACATATGGACAAGCTGCACAGCCCCAAATTAGCCCCAAGAAGAACGTTTCTCAAATTGACCAAACGGGTTGCGCAGCCAACTCGTTATTAAATAGTGTGTTACATGGCATGCCCTCGTAGCTCAGATGGATAGAGCAAGGGTTTCCTAAACCCTAGGCCGCGCGTTCGAATCGCGCCGAGGGCAGAATAATTCCCAACGCGGATTTTCTCTTCTGATGTCGTGATTATTCTGTTCCGGCTGCCGCTACGTGGCCGGAATCGCTAGTGCTTCGGTCTGCTTCATCGGCATTAGCCGGCTGTGACTGATGGTCGGCGTCGCTGTCATGGTTGGCGATGTCTTCTTCCTTCAGCACAACGTTCTTGTCGATGTAGTTCAGCCCGGAGAAGTCGTTCACGACGATGATTGAGATGCGTCGGTTGCGTGGGTCCACAGGGTTGCCGGCAATTCTCGGTTCAGTGTCGGCAAAGCCGCGTACCTCGCTGATTTGCGCGAAGTGCAAACCGTTACTGTTCATGTGTCGCCGAGCGCTGTTGCAGCGATCGGCAGAGAGTTCCCAGTTAGTGTAATTGGCGGTTTCGGCGTACTGGTGGCTATCAGTGTGTCCTTCGATAATGATCTTGTTAGGAAGCTTGCCCAACTGTTGGGCGATCACACTCAGGAGTATTTTGGTATTTGCTTTCAGCTCCGCCGATCCTTTTTCAAAGAAGGTTTCGCCCGAGGAATCAAGGAGTTGAATTCGAAGACCTTCTGCTGTCATCTGGACTTCGATCTGATTCTTCAGCGACGAGAACGTCGGATCCTGCTTGAGCGCATTGGCAATGTCAGCAGCAGCCTGCGCCAACTGCTTGCGGGCTTCTTTCTCCATCTGTTTGCGGTTCATTTCTTTGACCATCGAGTTCTTGCTTTTCATCTCAATGACCGAGCTGCCCTGCTTGGGGAGCACCGAACTGGAGCCGCCTTTTTTGAAGCCGGTCGGATCTTTGAAGTAGCCAGCCACGCTCTCTTTAACGGCAGGGGCTTGGGCTACGAGCCACATTACCAGAAAGAACGCCATCATCGAGGTGGTAAAATCGGCATACGCGACTTTCCACGAGCCTCCGTGGTGGCCGCCGCCATGGCCCCCTTTTTTCTTGACGATGATTATCGGTTCTTGTTGTTCTTTTTCGCGCATAATGGTCTGTCGCTATTTGGCTCTGGTCTCACGGCAGGCATTCTCGACCTCCTCGAAGGTCGGGCGCACGGACGAATAGATCGCGCGGCGCGCAAACTCGACGGCGATGGAAGCCGCAAAGCCCTTTTGGAAGCCAAGCATTCCTTGTTTGAGACATTCGTAGTAACGGCTGGACTCGTCGGTCAAAGACTGAATGTTGCGGGCGATAGGGCCGAATAGACCGTAGCAAAGCAAGATGCCGAGAAAGGTACCGACAAGCGCGGCTCCAACTTTCTCACCGATCTGCTCCGGAGGACCGCTGAGAGCACCCATCGTCCTGAGGATGCCCAGCACAGCCGCCACGATCCCGCCCCCGGGCAGAGACTCGGACAGGGAGGTGATCGATTCCGCGGG
>JAPLUP010000267.1 GCA_026397575.1 Candidatus Zixiibacteriota bacterium | reverse complement strand
ATAGTCGCCGCCACACTCTAATGGCGCAATACGCTCTCCGCAAAGGCCGTCGAATCGTCCGGACTTCTATCAAAGGCGCCCAGACATCTCAACCTTCTATACTGCACACACCGCAGAAGAAACATAAAGTGGTGCGTCTTGTGTCGATCGGCACGTCCACCGGTGGACCTCCTGCCTTGCAAGCAGTGTTGACAGCGCTACCTCGCAATTTTCCAGTCGGCATCGTGGTCGTCCAACATATGCCACCCATGTTCACAAAATCGTTATCTGAGCGCTTGAACAACCTCTGTCAGATAACTGTCAAAGAGGCAGAAGACGGTGAGCAGATCAACCCGGGCACAGCATATATCGCGCCCGGCGACAAGCACCTGCTCGTTCGCAAGAATCTGTCCTATACCGTTGCCAGGCTGTCGGAGAAACCGGCAGACACGCTCCATAAACCCTCGGTTGACGTCCTAATGAATTCGGTCGCCGACGCTGTCGGACAAGTTTCTCTTGGTGTGATTATGACTGGCATGGGGGCGGATGGCCTGCAAGGTTTGCGGTCGATGAAAAACAGGGGCGCCGACATCATTGCACAGAATGAAGAATCCTGTATAGTTTATGGAATGCCCCGCGCCGTTATTGAGGCCGGAATTGCCGATACTATCGCCCCTCTGGAGCAGATCGCGGGCGAGATCATGGCCTGTTTCTGATGGCTAACGCATCCGAATAGCCCTCCACAATGATAGACGTTGCAGGGCCGACCATCAAGGTCAGCCGTAGTGATCGATAGCTGCTCGGCTGATGTCCCCACACTATCGCTCAAGTTCCGCCAATTATTTTTGTTGAAAACCGCGTGACTCCCTTCCTATTATCTTCTTGATGGTAAGGCAGAAGCAGAGTGCGTCCGGCAAGGAACTTCAGGATTCCGATCAGTTGGCGGTTTTTCGCGAGACTTTCGCCAGCTTCAACAACACGATTAAGCGGTTGAATGAGTCCTATGCAACCCTTCAAGCCCGCTATCAGCAGTTGTCTGACGAGTTGACGGCAACAAACGAGAAGCTACGTGAGGTTCTTGACCAGAATCTACAGACCAAGAACTTCCTTCAGAATGTCCTCGAGTCGTTGACCGCCGGAGTGATCACTATCGACCTTGAAGGCAAGATCAAAAGCATCAACCGCTCCGGTTGCGCAATCCTTCATATCAAACCGAAGCAAATCATTGGAGTTGAATACGAACAGATCTTCGGCAAGACTCTCGCCGGCGCCCGCTCGCTTCGCAGTCTTTTCTCGGGAGGCAAAGCTTACCGCAATCTCGAAAAAGATGTTCGTATCGACGACGGCACTGTGATCCCGATTTCGGTTTCGAGTGCGCCGATTACCGACAGTGCTGCCAATACCGTAGGGGCATTGGAAGTCTTTGTTGACCTGACTGAAGTCAAACGGATGCAAGAGGAAATGGCGCGAGTGAGGAGCCTGGCTGCGCTCGGAGAGGTGGCTGCAGTCATCGCGCACGAAGTGCGCAATCCGCTTTCCGGGATCGCCGGCTTTGCCGCGCTGCTCCGGGATGAACTGGGCGACGATCATCCGCAGGTGGGCTATGTCGACAAAATCAGCGCCGGCGTCCAGAAACTGAATCGCTCCGTTACGTCGCTGCTTGAATACGCCCGCGATCTTCGTCACGAGCCGCGAGCGGGTGATCTCAATTCGCTACTGAAAGAGACGATAGATTTTTTTCGTATCGATCTGCATGCACGCAACTCCGATGCGCAGGTCGATCTCAGTCTGCCTGCCGAGCCGGTCGTCTGCGAATTCGACCGCGAAAACCTTGGTGGCGCGCTGGTAAATCTGCTGAAGAACGCGGATGAGGCTATGCCCGGTGGCGGTATTATTCGCGTTAACCTTGCCGCCAATGGCAGCAAAGTAATGCTGAGTATTGCTGATCAGGGAACGAGCATTCCCGAGGAAATACGGGAGAAGATTTTCGCGCCTTTCTTTACGACGCGCGATGGAGGTACTGGTCTGGGACTGGCACTGGTTAAGAAAGTAGTCGAGGCGCATCGCGGCATAATTGAAGTCGATTCGCGCAACGGCGTCGGCTCGACCTTCACGATTATCTTGCCGGCAAGCTCGCACTAACTTCTCGGCTTTCGGGAGAGATCGGCAGACACAGGAAATGCAAGAAACATGAGTACAATACACGAAATTCTAGTTGTTGATGACGACGCTCTGGTCAACGAGTTTTTCGAGGAGGTTCTCAAGAGACTCGGTCACAGCGTAACGACCGTTGCTTCGGGCGAACAGGGTCTGCAACTCCTCCGTGAGAGAGAGTTTGACATTGTTCTTTCTGATGTCAAGATGCCAAGGATGAGCGGTATTGACCTGTTGAAACAGGTAAAGACCGAGTCGCCGGAGACTGTGGTAATCATGATAACGGCTTACGGCACCGTTAAGGATGCCGTTGAGGCGATGAAACTCGGCGCTTTCGACTACATACTCAAGCCGATTCTCCCGGACGAACTCGAAATGATTGTCGCCAAGGCTCTCGAACACCGGCAACTCATACTCGAAAACCGTATCCTACGCTCCGAAATTCGCGGCCGCTATCAGTTCGAGAACATTGTCGGCGCCGACAAGAAGCTTCTTAGTTTGCTCGAGACCTTGTCATCGGCGGCGAAATCTCGTGCCACGATCCTCATCCGCGGTGAATCCGGAACCGGCAAAGAACTGATCGCACGCGCCATACATTATAACTCGCCGCGCGCTAATGGTCCTTTCGTTACTCTCAACTGTGCCGCCTTGCCAGAGGGTTTGATCGAGTCCGAGCTTTTTGGCCACGAGAAAGGCGCTTTCACTAATGCCATCAAGCAGTCCCAAGGCCGCTTCGAGCTTGCCGATGAAGGCACACTGCTTCTGGACGAAATCAGCGAAATGCCATTCGGAGTCCAGGCTAAGTTGTTGCGTGTCATCCAGGAGCGTGAGTTCCAGCGTGTCGGCTCGGGGGTGAGCGTCAAAGTTGATGTCCGCCTTGTGGCTACGACGAACAAGAACATCGAGGATGAGGTCAAAGCCGGTCATTTTCGAGAGGATCTTTCCTACCGTCTCATCGTCATTCCGCTCTATTTGCCACCATTACGGGAAAGATGGATTGATATTCCGTCGCTCGTCGACCATTTTGTTCGAAAGCACAATGATGAAAATCGTCGAGATATCAAGGGCATTACGGAAAGGGCGATGAGGCTGCTATTGGCTTACCATTGGCCCTGCAACATCCGCGAACTCGAAAACTACATCGAACGCGCCGTTGTGCTCTGCAAAGGTGACCGCATTACAGACTCTGATTTCCCCGGTCACCTGGTTCTGGGCAAGTTGGCGTCTTTGTCCACGACTTCAGGTAATAAGGAGATGACCATTTCGGAGATGGAGAAGGTAATGATCATTGAAACGTTGGAAAGACACGGCGGCAATCGCACCAAAGCCTCAGAAGCCCTAGGGATTTCGTCGCGGACACTCCGAAACAAGCTACACGAGTATGGCATGATGGAGCCCAGCGAGTCGTCAGTAGCCGGTGACGACGACTCGTCCCAGTAATGACGAAGACCCCAACCCCGAATTCTGCCTCTGAGTTTTGCACAAAAAGCCACTCATTTTCGTCTAAATAAACGTCAGATAATGGTTTGAAAAATGATTTGACAACCTATTTTGCCAGTCATATATTGCACGCCTTAGAATGCTATAGGGTAGAACAGAAGGAGAGTGTTCGAAGTATGAGAAGTGTGACCACTAAAGTTATCCTCATATTACTATTGTCGTCGACGGCAGCGTTTTGTCAGGATTTCAATATTTACCCCTTTTCCATGATCGATTATTCGTTCCTGGGCGCCGGCGCCCGAGCTCGCGCCATGGGTGGCGCTTTCACCGGTGTAGCCGATGATGCCTCGGCGCTCACTTGGAATCCCGCCGGGTTGATTCAAGTCGATAAAACTCAGGCGTCAATTTCCGGGATTTACCTGCCACTGCAGTTGAAGACGAAGTTGACTTATCCTCACGCAACTAATGCGAGCCACAACATCAACTCGAAGTTCAGTGATGACAAGCTGAAGCCCAGTTTTGCCTCCTTTGTCGCGCCGATTCGGATCAAGGGCCATCCTTTCATGGCGTCCGTCACCTACAACTCAGTACAAAATCAGATCAACGTTGAATACAATGCCGCCGACGTTACCTTTAGGACTGAGGCTCAGGGCCAGGTTTTTAGGGGTACGGCAACACAAGAAAGCAACAGAACCGTCAAGGGAGGTCTCGACGTGATCTCTCTCGGTTTTGGGACCGGCCTTTACGGGGACTTGGCTTTCGGTGGCGCAGTCAATATTTACACCGGCTCTACCGAGTCGACTCACCGAGCCGACTTCACCAAGGTCCTGCCGCTTTCTGACAGTCAGCTCTCCGACTCAATTTTGTTTCATAACGCAAGTACGGTGCTGGACAAAGCCGATTCCAAAGGATTCAACTTCTCTACATCACTCTTTTATCATAAGGACAAGTTCCGTGCCGGCCTCATGGTCAAGACTCCTTTTCAGTTGATCACCAACCATGACTTGCTGAGAGGCGACACGATGTACGCCAGGTCCATTAAGGTGGAAGGTCAGGGTGTGCCGACCGCGGGCCAGATCAATCCGCGTTTGTATCGGGGGAAAACCAAGATTGATATTCCTACCGATATTTCGTTAGGAATATCTTATCAGGTCACTCCCAACTTGCTTCTGGCCGGCGATTTCGAGTACGCCGGTTATAGCTCAAGCAAGTACTCCGTTAGAGCCGAGGTGGATTCGATAAAGCTGAAAGACAGTAGGGACCCTATGGACACCATCGCCACCTTCACCCTCCCCTGGTCAATCTATTATTATGTTCCGTACCAAGGCTCGAGTTACAACAGCGCCGGAGATCTTAGTGAAGTTTTCAGCACGTTCGACTTGAAACTCGATAACAGCACGCAATTGCGCTTTGGCGGCGAGTACACTCTCAAGACATCGGTTGGTATTATCCCGATTCGCGCCGGATTCCGGATGTCACAGGGTCCTTATCGCGAAGTTACGAACGTTCTCCGCGATGACAAGGGACAGCCACAGTATGTGTCAGTCGGTGCGGACAGCGGCCAATTTGCGCTCGGAAAAAAGGTGACGCACACAGCGGTTTCGTTTGGTACGGGTATTCATTGGCGCCAGATCTGGCTTGATCTTGCCGCGGAATTTAATAGCGAGAAACAAACCGAGTCGGGCATAGCCTTCTGGGGTGAATTTCAAACCGAAAAGCAGCGCAACGGACCTGCGATGACCATCAATTTCACCGGATTCTTCTAGACCGTTTATCTATAGGGACAGGCGCCAGATATTGGGCGAGGCCGGTTGGCGGTCTCGCCCTTAATTTTCTCAAAAAAGGAGTTGATATCCGTGCAAGAATCGTTAATCTTACGTTTCTGTGTGACGAAAGTCCCTGTGAGGTACTGTTTTAGTCAGGAGTGTATGACCAGATGACCCAGAAGCGAATAACCAAGCAGCAAATGAAAGAAGACCATTTCGTAACTGCCGTGTTTAGAACACGCGAGTGGGCCGAGGTAAACCTCAATACGATCTTGATCGCTGCCGGTGCGCTGATAATCGTTGCCGTGGCTATCTGGTTCTTCATCGGACAATCCTCGCGGAAATCGCAGGAGTCCTATGACTTGCTTGGGCGCGCTGAAGTGGAGATGCGCAATAATCAGGCTCAGGTTGCCGTGATCGATTTCCAGAAGGTTATCGATGATTTCGGTGGCACGCCCGCCGCCAAACATGCTGCACTCAAACTGGCGAATCTCTATTTTGCGATTAACGACTACGAGAAAGCGGAACAGGCTTTCCGCAAATACGCCGACGACTACGCCATTGACGAAATGTCGCGTCTCTCGGCGCTGGAGGGAATCGCCGCTTCGCTGAGCGCTTCGGGCAAGTATCAGGATGCCGCCAAGCAGTATCTAGAGGCGGCTCGGAAAGACACAGCTTCGGTGACATACGAGGGCGACTTATTCGGTGCGGTGTCAAATGCCATCAAGGCGAGTGATCAGGCAACCGCCAAAGAGGCTTTTGGGTATCTCCAGAAAAAAGGTGCCACCTCTGAGAAATTCCGGACGGCGAAAATTCTGATGATCGAAAAGGGATTTCTAACTTACGACAAGGGCGAGTATAACTAAGTGGTTTCCGGGTGACAGATGAGAGTAGCTTTCATCTGGCACATGCATCAACCCTTCTACAAAGATTTGAAGACGGGGGAATATTTGATGCCGTGGGTGCGTCTGCACGGCAGCAAGGACTATCTCGATATGCTATTGCTGCTTGACGAGTTCCCCCGTATCAAGCAGACTTTCAATCTAGTGCCTTCCTTATTAGAGCAGTTGATCGACTACGCCGATCATGGCGCCACCGATCGGCATTTAAGCTTGTCGCGCAAGCGCGCGGCGGACCTCTCGGACGATGAGAAGACGGAAATCGCCGACAGCTTTTTCGCGGCCCATTATCCAACAATGATCAAACCCAGTCCTCGCTTCAATGAGCTCTAC
>JAPLUP010000639.1 GCA_026397575.1 Candidatus Zixiibacteriota bacterium | reverse complement strand
AAGCCGTTGGGAGTGGCGACGAGAGTCGTCTGAGATTATACCCCCAAAACCTGATCCGGACAATGCCGGCGTAGGGAAACGGCGCGACAGAAAAGTCAAGCGCTTCTGACGCCGTGCGCCGTCCGTGATCGGGCGGCATTTTTGTTGTCAGGAAACGACAGGAGGCGTTAGTATGAAGCAACTGCTACTCACTTTGGCCGTATTGGCCATGCTCTGCGCGGAGTCGATGGCAGCGCAGCAGGTATTGGGACTGGTCAGAGATGACCAGGGAAATCCGATTGCGGGAGTCAATATCGCCGTCGATGGTGCGCCCACTGGCGGCGTCACCGATCGCAGGGGGGGATTCGGCTTAGACCTCGATCTTGCCAATGCCCATTATGTCACATTTACCCATGTCGCCTATCAACCGGTGATGGTCAAAGTCACCCACGGGGGACCGTATGCCATCACGATGACACTGGCGGTCTACCCGATCCAAGGTATCACCGTCTCTGGCGATCGTGCAACTCTCGGCAAGACGCCGATCGCGTTTACCGACTTTACGACCAGCGAACTCAAACGCGACTATCAGATCGGCGAATTTCCGCTGCTTCTGGAAACGACTCCCAATGTCTATGCCTACGCCGATGCCGGCGGCGGCCTCGGTTACAGCTATCTCAAGATTCGCGGCTTTGACGACAAGCGCGTCTCGGTCTATGTCAACGGTATTCCACTGAACGATCCTGAAGATCAAGCAACCTATTTCGTCGACATTCCTGACTTTGCCGCCAGTGTCAAAGATATCCAGATACAGCGTGGCATAGGCAAATCACTCTATGGCGACGCCTCCTTTGGAGGTTCGGTCAACATTGTCTCAGGCGGACTGGAGCAGCAGCGGCAGATCACGCTTGCCAACGGCTACGGCGGTTTCTGGCATGATGGCGCCTATATCGGCGACATGCAAAAACAGACGTTGGAATATCGTTCCGGTCTGATCGATGGCAAATGGAATCTGTCTGGCCGCTACTCGCGGCAACTTTCCGATGGTTACCGCAAGGATTCATGGTATGACGGCTGGGCTTACTACCTGTCGATTTCCAGACTTGACCCAAAGGTTACTTCCACCATCAATTTGTATGGTGGCCCCATGAAGATGCACCTGGCATACTACGGTATATCTCGGGAGCTTGAGCAGCAGGATCGCCGCGCGAACCCATTGACCTACGACAACGAAACCGACAATTTCAATCAGCCTCACTACGAACTGCACAACGAGATCAAACTTGGATTCAACCTGACCATGCATAGTACCCTGTATCACATCCATGGCAACGGCTACTACGAGCAGTACAAGGACGGCCGCAGCTTCTCCGACTACAACATTCCACCGGAGTATGTCGTCACGCCACAGGGCGACACGGTCGACGTCATCACGGCTGGCGATCTCGTCCGCCAGCAGTGGGTGAACAAGAATCAATGGGGTTGGAATCCGATTCTGGAATTCGCGCGTGACCGAGCCACACTCCAATTGGGTGGTTCGTTCTACTACTTTAATTCCGAACATTGGGGACAGGTTGTTTGGGCGGAGGGCATTACCAGCAAGATCAGTCCGCGTCATCGCTACTACGAGTATTTTGGCAAAAAGTATCTGGCGTCGCTTTTTGCAGCACAGGATTACCAGCTGACTGACCGCCTTAACCTTATGGCAAATCTGCAATTCCGCCATCAAGCCTACGATTTCGACCAGCACAAGCTGGGCGCCTTCGCGGGCTACAACTACCGCGTCAATTGGGATTTCCTGTCGCCGCGTGTTGGCCTCACTTATAAGATCACTGACAAGATGAGTGCCCTGTTCAACTATTCACTTTCGCAGCGAGCTCCGGCCGATTACGAGATCTACGATGCCGGCAATCCATCGGCCGTGCCGTCGCTGCAGATCACTTCGATTAGCCGCACTTCTGCACAGGATTCCACAGTGATCTTTGGCGATCCCACATCGAAGGCCGAACTTGTGCACGACTTTGAGATGGGATTTAACTATCGCGATCGGCGGCGATCGCATGTTGTCAATTTCTACTGGATGGAATTTCGCAACGAGATCGTGCAAAACGGCGGCATCAACCCTGATCTGGGTCTGCCGATTACGACCAACGTCGACCGCTCCGTGCATGCGGGAGTTGAGCTTTCGTCAACCGTTGAACCGCACAAAAACGTTCGCCTGTCCGGCAACTTCTCTTACTCCTATAATCGTATCAAGAGTTACTCCGTCGAAGAAGAGGTGTATGACAACGATCGGAACTGGAACTCCGTCGGCTATCAGAAATTCAGCTATGACGGTAAAACCATCTCCGGTTTTCCGGACTATATTGGAAATGCCATCGCCGAGTATGTCACCGATCGGCTGCATCTGACTTTCCGGGGTAGATTTGTCGGCAGAATCTACGTCGAGAACGCCAATCGTCGCGACCTGTCGATCGCGCCCTTTTTTACTTCTTCGGTTTCTGCCGCGCTCTCAGTCGGCAAGTTACTCCATCTTGGCAATCTGGAACTGGCGGCGCGTGTTGACAATCTCTTCAACAAGAAATATGAAGCCTCTGGATATGGCGGCGTCACTCGTTTTCGCGATGCGGCAAGTCAATATTGGGCGGAGTACTTCCCTGCGGCAGAACGGTCGTTTTTCACGACGCTGAAACTCGAGTTGCAGTAGTCCATGTCGGCAATTGATCTCGGCACCATTGGCGCCTACCTGATCGGCATCCTGATCTTCGGGCACGGCAGGAAGACTGCGGATCCTGGATCGACCGTTGACTATCTGCTGGGCGGACGGCGACTGACGCTTCCGGCTTTTGTCGCCACCTTGGTCGCCACCTGGTATGGCGGCATCCTCGGAGTCGGCGAGTACACTTTCCGCTACGGTATTTCCAACTGGCTTGTCTTTGGTGTCCCTTATTATCTTGCCGCCTTTCTTTTCGCTATGCTGCTGGCCGCCAAAGCTCGCCGCACGCAGTTTATCACGATCCCAGACCGGTTGCATCAGTGCTATGGCAGACACGTCTCCGGCGTCGGCGCGGTCGTGCTATTCTTTTGGGCGTTGCCGACAGCCTATATTCTGATTCTCGGTGTACTGGGCAATGCCTTCTTTGGCTGGCCCAAGTTTGTCGGCATCGTTGCCGGCACGGTGATTGTGCTGATCTACGCCTACGTCGGTGGCTTTCGCTCTCTGGCACGAGCCGATATCTGGCACTTCCTGTCGATGTATATCGGCTTCGTGGTAACTCTGATCGCGTTGGTGGCCAAGTACGGTGGCTACTCGTTCATTAAAACCCATGTGCCTCCTGCGCATCTGACCTGGGATGGTGGCAATTCACCTTGGTTTATTGCCGTCTGGTATGTTATCGCGCTGGCCACGCTCGTTGACACATCCTTCTTCCAGAACTGTTATGCCGCCAAGAACGAATCTGTGGCGCGTCGCGGCATCCTGGTCTCGATACTTTGCTGGTGTTGCTTCGATTTCCTGACCACTGCCTGTGGACTCTATGCGCGCGCGGTACTTTCTCCCAACATCGATCCCGTGTCGTCGTTTCCGCTGCTCGGCGCGACTGTTTTGCCGATCGGATTGTACGGTATCTTCGCGGTCGGCATGCTCGCGACAGTGATTTCGACCGCCGATTCATATTTGTTCATCGCAGCTTCGACGGTTGGCAAAGACATCCTCTGCGGTTGGATGCGACAGCCCGAAAAGAACGCCAATTTCTACACGAAGATTAGCCTCTTGGTCGGTTCGCTGTTGACAATCGGCATCGCCATGTACTTCGAGTCAGTCGTTACTGTCTGGTACAGCTTTGGTTCTATCGGCACACCAATTCTACTGGTGCCGCTGGTCACGAGCTTCTTTGGCAAGCGTAGAATGGGATCTTCGACAGTCATGATTTCAATGATCGTCTCTGGTGCGCTTTCGGCAATCTGGCTTTGGTCCAAGACGCAGACACTCGACGGCGGCTATTGGCTGGGGCTTGAGCCGATCTTCCCCGGATTGATCGTTTCGTTCTTGTTTTATCTCCTCATACCAGCAGCGAAGATCTCGCACCCTGATGTGTAGGACTGTTGAAAAACCTCCGAATGGTCATTGCGAGGAGTCATGGTGAGTGGAGTTGTGGGGAGGTTATGACGACGAAGCAATCTGCGCGCCTGCTTCTGGAGAGCGTAAATCGAGATTGCGTCGTCGTGCTCCACCCCCCCGCATCACCTCTCCGCACTCCTCGCAATGACAAGGTTTGGGCTCTTTCAACAGTCCCATGTAAGTGCGAGTCCCTTCGATAGGAGAAGAAAGAGGAACGCCGGAGTATCTCTCTCCACATAGCTTGACATCCGATTGCGTATTACGCATAATCACGCGGCTCTTTGCCACAAAGGACTGACAGTGAAAGCCAGATTCCGCTATGTATCGAACATCGCCATCTACTATCTGACAGTGGCAATGACATTGTCATTCTTCTTTGAGATTTGGCGGCTGCTGACTCTACTGCAACTGCGCGACCGCGCAGCTTCTGCTCCCTCTTCGGTCATCGCGCAGAGTTTTCTGGCCGGATTGCGATTTGATTTCTCGATTGCCTGCTACATCACTCTGCCGCTGTTACTGTTTGGGATGTTGCCCTTTGTCGATATCAGCCGTTTACGCGCTGCACGATGGGTTAACAACGCACTGCTATTCTCGATCTCCGCTGTCGCATTCTACATCAATCTTGCCGACATCGAGTTTTTCAGGTTCTTCAATACCCGTCTCAACGGCATGGCACTCGATTGGATTGACACGCCGGGTTTTGTTGCAACTATGATTTGGGAGACTTATCCGGTTATTCGTTACTCTTTGCTTTTCGCTGTCATCTACATTGTTTTTGTCATCGTCATCTTGCGAATCCAGCGAATCCTCTTGCGAAATCGCCAGCCATCCTCGATCTGGCTCAATCTTGCCTATCTGCCGCTGCTAACTGCGATCGTTGTGCTGGGCGCACGCGGTCGTATCGAAGAGAAAGCGCCACTCACTTGGGGCGAGGCCTATTTCTCCGAATACAGTTTCGCCAATCTGCTGGCCCTGAACCCGGTTTTTACCTTTGTGCGCGACGCTTTCTACGATGCCGGCACCAAAGAGCAAGTTGCTGCTACGATGCAGACAATCTACCGCCCCGACGCAGCCAAGGTCACGCGCCAGATGCTCGGTCGGTCCGTCGATGACAGTCTGCTGAATCGTCGTTTATCGAGGCAAGTGCGATTTGACAAAGAGAACGCCAGTCCACCAAATGTGATCTTGATCATCATGGAGTCGTTTGGCTCGCGCGGTATCGGTTGCCTGCGCCCCTCGTTTCCGTACGACCTGACACCTCGCTTTGACTCACTGACGCAAGAAGGTTTACTCTTTACCAACATCTATTCGGCTGGCATTCACACGTACGCAGGTCTCATGGCAACTCTGTATGGCTATCCCGAGCTTCCAGGAGGTTCGGTCATGAAGCTCTTCACAAGCGAAAACAGTTTCTGGGGATTACCATCGACCCTGCGCGAGCATGACTACCAGACCCTGTTTTTCTGCACCCATGACCCGCAGTTTGACAACATGCAGGGTTTCCTGATGTCGAACGGCATGATGCGCGTCTACTCGCTGTTTGACTATGCCAGCGATGAGAAACTGAGCACCCTGGGAGTACCCGATCATGTAATGTTTGATCACGCAGTAGAGTTCATAAAGAAAAACCATACCGGCAGACGGTTCTTCGCTACGCTGTTGACAGCATCCAATCATGGCCCTTGGAAGATTCCCGACGTGCCCTTTCAGCGCGTACCTGCAACCGACGGACTTGCTGATCTTCTCAATGCCTTCAAGTACTCTGACTGGGCGCTGGGGCATTTTGTCCGCAAGATTGAGAATGACCCCGCTTTTGCTCATACACTGATAATCGTCACTGGAGACAACGGCATCCTCGTCCGCCCGATTCATGACCCTGATCTTTCTCAGTATGAAATACCGATTCTGATCTACGATACTGATCATAAGATCGGGTCTGGGCAACGCATCAACCGTCTGGGCTCGCAGGTGGACATTCTCGCTACTGTGATGGGGCTGCTGCAACTAAACTATGACGATCAGTCCTTTGGCAACGATCTACTCGATACATCAACCATTGGCACCGGTGTCAACAACTTTGCGTTAATGTCGGAGGGATACACGGTCGGCTATGTCGAGAACGGCTATTATCTGATTTCGCGCCTCGGCGGCAAACCCTCGCTATATTCACTGGCGGCCGACTCTCTCGATCTCGCCGAGATCGTCATGGAAATCGAGG
>JAPLUP010000592.1 GCA_026397575.1 Candidatus Zixiibacteriota bacterium | reverse complement strand
TCTCCGCGCCCTGTTTGTTTTCTGTCAACCAGGTTGCCCAATCGCCAGACTCTTCCATTGCCCTATGTGCGTTAAATACATTCATGGCAATAGACATCCGCTCTATCAATCCTGCGGGTTGATCTAACAATCCTCCCGCTTCTGGTAGGGCGTGCCATCTCTCACATAACTGACCCAACTTGATTTCGGGCGGCGACTCGCCCTCACCTAAACCATAATCAGCCGCCGCCAATATCAGGAAGGGGGAATGCCCATTGCCTCTGAATACTTGCCAATTGCGGCGGAGGATAGTTCTTTCACATCTCCTGGATTCATCTCATCCACATCCTCTGCTTTGAAAACAGGCTCGACGAACCACCCCGCCTTACACGCGGCTCTAACCACAAGCCCCATGTAAACCACAACGGGGGTCTGTCCAATGTCGCCAACGGGCATTTCTTTAACGAACGCCTCCAGATGACGCTGTTTCAAGTCGATCAGTTTTATTTCCATCCATAAGCCTTTCTACTAGGTCGTTGCGTCCAGTTGGGCCACACCCCAAGCCGGGTCTTCGCTTCGGTTTCCAGCAACAACGAGTTTCGCCGAATAGGTTCCGGCAGTGGGGTCAACGGTGTATCCTGAAATCAGGCAGCATTTCTCCCCACCAAACACAGGATCGCCAGCCGCCCAGTCAGCACGGATGCCGAGGTAGATACCGAATGTCTTCGATACCTGCCCGCCATTCAGCCCGCTCAAAACACCGTGAGAGCCGGACAACGCGGGGCGGTTGCCCGTAGTTGAAGCGTTAACATCGGTCGAGTTGTCGAATGGTCCAGAAATCGTGGTCGAGAACGACCCCTGCCCGTTCAGGACACTTGAAATCGCCTCCTGCAAAGCGGTGACATCCTGCTCCGCATAGGTCAGTCCTACTGACCCGAACGAGTTGACGGGGATATCCCGCAGAGCAGAACTTGAATCCGATATCTGGAACTTACAAAATTTTCCAACAGTCCTTCCGTAAATTGTCATGTTTTATTCTCCTTATCTTGGTTTACCTCTGACAAAGGCTAATGCAAAAGTGATATTTGTTGCCGTACCCCAGGCGACCTGCCACCGGATGAATTGTCTCACTGTAGCAGTTGTCGCCAATGGGACAATGCCCGCTATTGGCGCGGTGCCAACATCTATAACGGTTGTGTTTACAAGAGTCGCGTACGGACCTCCCGCAATAGCCGCATCCTCTACAATAACATCGGCGGTGTGTCCGGCTCCCGAAGCGGAAAAGACCTGATACATCATATATCCGCCGTTTGTAGTAGCCGCGACGCAATCTATCCCGTTGGCTGTATTCAAATCGGATGTATAGGAATTGGCGTGGAGTAAAATTCCCCACGGGTCAGCATACGCGAGGGTAGCCGAATCTGCGGCAGAGGGGCTGAACTTGATCGTCAATGCCGACGGGGTTGCGCCCGGATCGGTAATGTAATCCGATTGATAAAACTGTCCGCAGAACGCCGGGTCTCCTATGGCGGGGTCGGCGCGTATGCCAAGAGCAACCATCACCGCCCTCTTTGCCGGAGGGGTTTTCAACACCGTATGAATACCCGATACCAGCGTATTATCGAAGATGGCGTTCAGGTTTCCACAGGATATTGTCCCCTGTCCCAGCCATGTTCCGATAACC
>JAPLUP010000389.1 GCA_026397575.1 Candidatus Zixiibacteriota bacterium | reverse complement strand
AATCTGATCCTTCTTGTATACTGACATACCTGCTATCCCTTTCCTTTTCGATGTTAATTTACGGACAGCAAACGTACAGTCAAGACTAAAGCCACCTCCCATTCGTATGTGACCAACAGCAGAATTGTCAAGATCAGAAATCCTTCTGCGAACCGGCAGGCGGGTAACCTGTCGAGGTTGAAGCGCCCCTTGGATTTGGAGAATTCGTGATTGACTTGGACGGAGAATACTTACATATTGGTCACACATAAACTACCTTTGGTCCGGGGTGGGCTTGGTTGTCGAGAGCGAAATCAAGCTCACGAGCTTCGTGAAAAAAGACTGATGCCAAAGTAGAAGCGGCGTGTTATCTGGAAGATGAGCCGGTGAAAGGGTTTGTCTGGAATCCAAATAGACAGAAGTTAGGCGTAAGATAATATCACGTGATCTTTACAGTTGAGGCAATTATGTTATCTAAGGAAATGGTGCCATTTTACGAATCATTAGTTTGGATAATATTCTGGTGTACGATAATAATTCTCTTCAGAAAATCATTCTTGAGCATTATCGAAGCCCTAAAAAAAAGGATAGTCGCTGGAGCTTCGTTTTCGTTAGGTCCTGTGTCCATAGGTGAACCACCACATCAATTGAATGAAGAAGGTCCAAATGCAGTGTTGGTATCTGACAAAGGGGAATTGCCAACTCTGCCTGCCAAAAATCTATCTGAGCAACTAAACGAAAAGTATAATGCATATAAAACTCAATATTTTGTCTTACACGCTTCTGAGATCGTTACAAAGAGAACTGTCCCTCGATCGGGTAGATATCGAGTACGTATTTGGCTCGAGTCATATACTGATGAAAGGTTAGATAAAATCGAAAAAGTGACATATAGATTATGGGATGATTTTTTTCATCCTATCATATCTACTAAATCAAGCAAAAGCAATTTTGATGTTTGGTTATCTGTTTATGGCGAATTCCCTGTTCTAGTTCTAATTGAAACTAAGGATGGAGATCCAATATGGTTATCAAGCTATCTTGATTTGCCGGGCAGACCTCCGGATTAGTCCGTAGGCCGATTGCCTCGCTCAACTCGGACGCGCCTCGAGCATCGCGCTGGTCAGCATAGACCTTCCCCGTGTCCCCTTGTCACCGAATTCCCCATACGATACCTGTATAGTAATCCCTCCACGAACCGGCAGGCGACCAACCTATCGAGGTTGAAGCTCCCGTTGGATGCTGAAGTTGACGAATCCGCCTGGAGCGCCCTGTACAGCACGAAGAGCCAGCCGTTCTCCCCACTGGCAAGCGGCAAGTTCGCAGTCAAGGTCATCAACCATTATGGCGACGAAGTGCTGAGGGTGTTTGAGGTCGGAAATTGACTCCTCGGACTCGAAAAGTGCCTTGCTGGGTGTTTTCAAATTGAGTACATTCGTTCTCAAAATGAGAACGATTTATGTTCAATAGGGCATCAACCTTTTAGAACTCACGGAAAGAGCGTATTCATTGTATTGTGAGCAGGAACCGTCAGAGCAGGCCAAGTTGTTGAACACGGTACTTTCGAACTGCACTATCAAAGACCTAACTCTTTACCCCACATACAAGAAACCCTTCGATTTGATCGTCGAAGGGGGCAAATCTGATTTTTGGCTGGGAGACAGGGATTCGAACCCCGAACGACTGATCCAGAGTCAGTAGTGATACCATTTCACCATCTCCCAGTGATTTGGTGGCTGCTAATATAGATCGGCAGGATGCCGCTGTCAATGAACAAAATCGATTCTCTGCAACCACCAGTGCGACGTTCTCAAGAAATGCGCGGGAGACGAGTTTATGTATCGTGCGCTATGCACCTGCTCCTTTGTGGACATAGTTTTCATGTAGCCCTTCGTCGTTCTTGCGCGACCAGACCTGATGACCCTGCTTTTTTACCAGATCGAGAAGCGGCGCCGGTAAGAAAGGCGTAATCAGCAAGTAGATACTGCCGGCGGGCAGTTCCTTCAGTTCTTTCAGAACTTGTTCCAACGGGTGACCGCCACCAGCGATAACAGGTCGGGCATCGAGCGACTTTGCTACAGTCGCATTCTGCATCCAGTTGGGCGAGCCATCTGTAGCGCCTACGACATCAATCTCGCTCCACTCTTCTTTGAAACCGGCAGCCTGGCGCAGAGTGTTGATCAGCGTTGCCAGCGGCACATCACCTATCCTGGCAATCTGGCGTAACGTCGCCACCTTGGCAACTGTCTTGCGCAGAATCGGATTGCGCAAGTGCCCGAATGCGGGTGACATTCGAATCAACACGTCCTCAAGCTGCGGAAACTCCTGCAATAGAGCGCCGACTTTGCTGTCGGGAATGATCGCATCCATTCTGATTGTATCTGTCATCGCTTAGTCCTTGCCATACGACAGCAATCGCTGTTCGCCGGTTAGAGCGCGCTTGTTAGTCAAGTCCTGGCTCACTTCGAGAGTGCCAAGGTAGTCGCCCTGCTTGTTTCGCAGGGCGAAATACTCAATGTGAATAAATCGTCCCTTGAGAGTGATCCAGAACGGTGAGCGGGATTCTTTGCCCGACTTGAAGTCCTCAAGTATCTGTTGGACAATATGCACGCTGCTGGGTGGATGGCACATCTGAACTTTGCGACCGAGGATGGCGCGATTTCTGTCGAAAATCCGCTCGCGTCCTTGAGTGAAATAGCGGACGGTATCGTCTTTGTCAACGAAGGTCAGATCAAACGGAATCGTATTGAGAATAGCCGTCAGTTCCTCTGGCATCAAACTCCCGCTCGGCAGTTGCACACGTTCCCCCGGTTCTTCGACATAAGCTGCAACCGTGTCTTCTTGCGGTTGCCATTCTTCGGATGGGTCAAGCAAACAGTAGCCGATCTCCAAACTCTGGCGATAGACCTGATACCACTCCGATTCGGTGAACGTGTCCATGCACATCGGGAAGAGGATTTGTTCTTCCT
>JAPLUP010000340.1 GCA_026397575.1 Candidatus Zixiibacteriota bacterium | reverse complement strand
GAATTACGGCATTCAACCCCGGGCCGTCACCGCCCCCGGTCAAGATTCCAACTCTCAAATTTCACCTCCATGTACTTGCCTAAGGCTTTATCGGCAGAGAGGATAGTTCTCAGTACAGGCTATCCAGAAGTATGTCCATTTCCGACACTCTGCCGTTGCGCTCGACTTTGATACGCACATCACTGCCACGCTTGCCGGTTAGCATTTCGTCGACTTCATCAATTGATTTGCCCTTGGTCTTCAGCCCGTCGATTTCCACAATGATATCCTCTGGCGCCAGAAAGCCGTCTGCTGCACGACCAGCAATCACCCGTCTCACCATGATCTTGCCGTGCTTTCTTCCCAATTCAACACCTGCCATGTTGCGAAGAGACGCCGGATTCTGGGAATTCCCCGTTTTCTTCAGATAGACTGTTTCTCGACCATAGTCGAAAGTTACTGTAAAGGCCTTCAGCACACCCGCACCGACATTACCCGCAGTATTACTCCCTGCGAAGAGACCTGTCGGTGTCGATGAGAAGTTGACCAGCAGGCTATCAATCCTGTTGCCGCAGATATCGATCGCCGGAGATAGCCCTACATTCCCTTCTATGGTGCCGCCGATACCGGTGGAAGTGACGGGGCGATAGGCCGAAGTGTCTCTTGGTAGGTTGTGGGCAAGCACGAACGGCGTGTGGAAATCGATTGTCGAAGCTGAGCCAGTATCAAGACGGAATCTTGCGGGAATCGTATCCTCGACGGTGGCGTCAACGTATGGCAGCCGCAGGTCGATGGTCAGCCGGCATGGTTCTCCCCAGGTTGAATGCGGCTCGGTACCGGGACGGTAGATCACCAGACGATGATTGGTGTAGTCGACGCTGATCGCAAAACGGTTGAGCAAATCATAGCCGACAATTCCATCAATGCGCGTCTCAGCCACAGACTCCAATTGATCAAAATCAATTGTCGAACCGGGGAGTCCCATCAAGCGTACGCAGGCTACCTCCAGTGTATCAATTTGATAGACCTCGCTGGAGTCAGCGCCACCTACCCCGCGCGCCTCCGCGGTTCCCAGATGCGTCAGCCCCATATCGTTCACCAGTTTCCGATTGATGGCCGTTCCTCCGGCTCCCGAATCGAAGATGAATCGGAATGGTCCCTTGCCATTGACCCACGCGGAAATATAGATATGATTTCGCCACAGTTCGAAGGGGACTACGACTGATTCCACGTCCACCGGAAGTCCCCAATTGCCGCCGGCAATAGCCGTGGGCGCGAAGAGACTATCTGCCAACGCGACATTTACCTTCACGTCAGTTACCGTACTAATTCCGGCCACAAATCCTGCATCCGACATCTCGGTAGTGCGAAAGGGCATCATGACGCCATTCACCGGTCGATAGTCGTGAAAACGCGAATAGAATGTGCCGGCGTCAGTCATGATCTTGAATTGCCTGGGAAGAAAAGTGGCCTTGTCGATGTACAGCATCGCGGGTGTGCCATTGCGGGGAGCGATTCTGATGACATAGCAGAGGGCGCTGTCGACGGTCGCGTTGCTGTCAACCAAAGATATATCGCCGCTGAATGTGGCGCTGTCGCAGTAGCTCCAGTTTTCGATCGCCATCTCGGTCATGGTTATGCCTCGCATGTCGGCGCCCAGTGAAAGAGTCAGCCCCTGATTATCTGTGATCCAACAGTCGTCACCATTGCAACCCTGGCTGCTGTTCATCAGCGGCAGCGCCACGTCAGTGCGAAACCGATCTGGCGCGCGATAGTATGTGACAGTCGACCCCTTCATTCCGCCAACAGTCACACTTGCCTTGATCATATAGGACTGCAGATTTCGCAACCTGTCTATGCCTCCCAACGCGCCAGCTTGCCTCTGCAAAATTTCCTGCAAGGTCAGTCCAGCTACAGTCGAGCCGGCGAAAGTGGCAAGTATTAGTATCAGTTTGACTGCCTTCATAATCTCCTGTTTCCGTCTCCAGTCAGATCGAACCTGTAGAATTACGAGCGGATCGAGTTAATGTGCAACCTCCAAACGGCTTCGAATTCTGACCAT
>JAPLUP010000258.1 GCA_026397575.1 Candidatus Zixiibacteriota bacterium | reverse complement strand
ACAAGCCAACCATCCGCCCTCGGGAGCCTTCGGCCTAGGCCCGCTTGTTCTTTGACATTGGGAATAGCATTATTCGCGCCATACCACAATATAGCATAGCTTTACGGGACTTACGCTTCGATCTTGGCTTTGATCGTCGGCACCAGGTCGGCGATGCGGACGCGGGTTTGTTCCATCGAGTCGCGGTCGCGGACGGTGACGGTTTCGTCCTGCGAGGTTTGGCCGTCAATGGTCACGCAGTATGGCGTGCCGATTTCGTCCATGCGGCGATAACGTCTTCCCACTGCGCCGGAATCGTCATAGAATGCCTTGAAGTGTTCTTTCAGATCGTGGAAGACCTTCATCGCGATTTCGGGCATGCCGTCCTTATTGACCAACGGGAAAACGGCGACTTTGACCGGAGCAATCTTCGGTGAGAACTTCAGTACCACGCGTGTCTCCCCTTTGACCTCTTCCTCGGTGTAGGCATCGACCAACAACACCAGCAAAGTGCGGTCGCAACCGGCTGATGTTTCGATGATGTACGGGATGAATTTCTCGCGGGTCTTTTCATCGAAATAGCTCAGATCCTTGCCGGTGGCTTCGGTGTGACGGCTGAGGTCGAAATCGGTGCGGTTGTGAATGCCTTCCAGCTCTTTCCAGCCAAATGGGAATTCGTATTCGATATCGAATGCTTTCTTGGCGTAGTGCGCCAGCTCGTCCTTGCCATGCTCGTGGTAACGGAGTTTGTCTTTGTTGATGCCGAGGTCGTAGTACCATTGCAGGCGCTCAGCTTTCCAATAGTCGAACCATTGGTCATCATCCGACGGCTTGATGAAGAACTGCATCTCCATCTGTTCGAATTCGCGGGTGCGGAAGATGAAATTGCCGGGGGTGATTTCGTTGCGGAAAGCTTTGCCGATCTGCGCGATACCGAACGGCACTTTCTGGCGCGATGGCCCCATGACATTCAGGAAGTTGACGTAGATGCCTTGCGCAGTTTCGGGGCGCATATAGACTACCGCTGACGAATCTTCCACCGGACCCATAAAGGTTTTGAACATGAGGTTGAACATACGCGGTTCGGTCAGTTCGCCGCCGCATTCCAGCGGTGATTTGGAGGGTCTTTCCGGACAGCGGGCGGTTTCCAATTGATCGGCGCGGAAACGGGCTTTGCATTTTTTGCAGTCAACCATCGGATCGGTAAAATTGGCGACGTGGCCGGAAGTAACCCAGACTTGCGGATGCATGAGGATTGCGGCATCGAGGCCTTCGACATCATCGCGTTTTTGGGTCATCGCCTTCCACCAGAAATCTTTCAGATTGCGTTTGAGTTCGACGCCGTACGGGCCGTAGTCCCAGCAACTGCCGAGACCGCCGTAAATTTCGGACGACTGAAACACAAAGCCACGCCGCTTGCACAAGGAAACGATCTGATCCATTCTATCAACTGTCTTCGCCACGAATTCCTCCATCCTGATTCATGATATCCAACTTCCGCAAGAAATCGAACGACTTCAAATCGACACGTTTCCCGATATGGTACTCGGTCAGCGCCGTCAGCATCTGCCGAATCTGCTCCTGCTGCGCCTTGGTGAGCGACACCTTGCGGTTGTCACTAATATCGGTTCCGGCTAACCGCTCCAGCACTTTGACCGTGCCACGGTCGAGACCGATCATCAGGCGGTCGCCGACGCATTTGGTGCAAACCAACCCACCGCGTTCGGGGTCGAGCATCAGGCGGTCACCGCCAAGTTTGCCACCGCACTGAACGCAGTGCCCGAGTTCGGGGGCGTAGCCGCAGAATATACAGAGCAGGTACCAGAAATGCAAAATCTCCCGGTGGAAATCCTTCTCCTCCGATTGGTTCAAGCTGCGCAGAAACTTCTTCAGATTGAAATATACCTGGCTGTTGACTTCATGCTCGGGCAGGAAGAGATTGACGAATTCCAACGCCGCCGAGGCATAACCGAACTTCTGCTCATTTTGGGCGATGTTGTCAAATGACTCGACGAGATCGGCTTTGGAGATATAATCGGCGGCTTCTTTTTCACTCTGGTAGAAGACAACATCGGCGACAGCGAAGTATTGCAGCGATTCGGCGCTGGGCGAACCGGGACGGACGGCCGACTTGGCAACCAGCGGCAACTTGCCATAGTCACGCGATAGACAGATCAGGAAGAGAGAACTCTCCTGAATTCGGGTTCGCTTGAGAACCAACAGTTCGGTTTTCTTGAGAGCCATCGCCGTGTAACCGGCTAAAACTCAATAACGGTTTCGCCGGGGCGCTTAAGCTGGAAATTTTTGCGGGCGATTTTTTCGATGTAGAGCGAGTCAGATAGCAGACGATCGCGTTTGAGTTCCAGATCAACAACCTGTGCCGTCAATTTCAGTTCTTCGGCTTTCAGTTCGGTGATTTGCTTGCGCAACTCTATCATATTCAGAAAGCCGTATTCACCCACAGTCAGCTTGAAGCCGATGGCAAGGAAGAACGCCAGCAGAATAAACCGCAAGATGACGACGCGGTAGGTAGATACGGGTTGCTCGGTCTCTCTGCGCATTATACCAATTCTGGATCCCCGCCTTCGCGGGGATGACAACCTGGAGGACAGGCAAGAATGCCTATCCCATGAAGCGGACAGGCAGGAATGCCTGTCCTACCTAAGGTTAAAGAATGCCGCTTTGCCGGGGAACTCCGCCATGTTATCGAGTTCCTCTTCGATCCTCAGCAGACGGTTGTATTTGCAGACGCGATCGGTACGGCAGAGTGAGCCGGTCTTGATCTGACCGGCGTTAACTGCCACCGCGATATCAGCAATCGTCGTGTCTTCAGTTTCGCCGGAACGATGCGACACAACCGAGGCAAAGCCGGCGCGGGTTGCCATCTCGATAGTGTCCAGCGTCTCGGTTAAGGTGCCGATCTGATTCAACTTGATTAAGATCGCATTAGCGGTCTTCTCTTTGATGCCGCGTTCAAGGAAGACCGGATTCGTGACGAATACGTCATCGCCGACGATCTGCACCTTGCTGCCGATTTCCTTGGTCAGCTTGGCGAACCCGTCCCAATCGTTCTCGGCGAGACCATCCTCGATGGAGATAATCGGGAAGCTCTTGGTCAGCTCCACGTAGAAGTCCACCATCTGATCAGAGGACAATGTGCGCCCTTCACCAGCCAACACGTACTTTTTCTTCTTTTCGTCATAGAATTCGGATGCCGCAGGATCGATTGCAAACATGACATCGGTACCCGGCTTATATCCTGCCTTGGTCACCGCTTCACTGATGACTTCTAGCGCTTCGCGATTGGACTTCAGGTCGGGGGCAAAGCCGCCTTCATCGCCAACGGAAGTGTTGTAGCCCTTGCTGTGAAGTACTCCCTTCAAGCTATGGAAGACTTCCACGCCCATACGAAGCGCATCGGAGAACGTTTCGGCGCCAACCGGCATAATCATAAACTCCTGCAGATCGACTTTGTTGTCGGCATGCTTGCCGCCATTAAGAATGTTCATCATCGGAAGAGGGATAATGCGGGCGTTCGTGCCACCGACATAGCGATAGAGCGGAAGCATGGAGTAGGAAGCCGCCGCTTTGGCAACCGCCAGTGAGACGGCCAGAATGGCATTGGCGCCAAGCATCTTCTTGCCCGGCGTACCATCCAGAGAGATCATGAACTCGTCGACCTCACGCTGGTTGAGGACATCGATACCTTCATCCTTGAGCGCCGGT
>JAPLUP010000631.1 GCA_026397575.1 Candidatus Zixiibacteriota bacterium | reverse complement strand
TATCTGATCGCCTACATCTTCTCCGGCGGTTCAGCACCATCGCCATTGCTCGCCGGTGACGCCAACTGCGATAGCACGGTTGATATCTCGGATGTCGTGTATCTGATCGCTTACATCTTCAGCGGTGGCGCCGCGCCGTGTGCGGTGTATAAGTAGTCCTGTAGGTCGGGTTTGCAGCGAAGTTTCGTAGATCAAAACCGCCTCGGTTTTGACACCTCCTACATTCCCATCTTTGTCGCGCCATTACGGTTTTGTACACAGAAATGTCGAAACCTCGACAGAAATATACCAAAGCTCCAAGCATCTTTCCCTCCGGGGTATCGACCTACAAAATTTGCGGGGTGATGGCAATAGTCGTTGCGTCCGGGAATTTGTTTTTGGATATTGGCGCTGATGTCACGTCATTAACCTGTATGAGCGGATATTATGTCACAACCTGAATTCAAGCCATTCGTTTCGCCGTACGAGACCCAGCGCGAGTTCACGCTGCGCGCGGTTTTGATCGGCGCGGTTCTGGGGATTGTCTTCGCGGCCTCATCGGTCTATCTGGCGCTCAAGGTCGGGATGACCGTCAGCGCTTCGATTCCGGTAGCCGTCCTTTCGATCACTCTCTTCCGAGTCTTTGGTCGCCCGACGATTCTCGAAAACAACATCGTGCAGACAACCGGCTCTGCGGGTGAGTCGATCGCGTTTGGTGTTGCCACGACGATGCCGGTGTTTTTGCTGCTGGGCATGGAGATGCAGTTGCTGCCGATTCTGGTCATGTCGTTGCTTGGCGGTATGCTGGGTGTGTTGATGATGATTCCCCTGCGGCAGGGATTGATCGTCAAGGAACACGGCAAGCTGGCTTATCCAGAGGGGACCGCTTGCGCCGACGTGTTGATCGTCGGTGAGCAAGGGGGCACGACCGCCAAGACCGTGTTTCTTGGATTCGGCATTGGCGCTCTCTACAAGTTCCTGAATGTCGGCACCAAACTTTGGGCTGAGATTCCCACCCGCATGCTTACGTTCTTCAAAGGAGCGTCCGTGTCGGCGGAGATTTCGCCGGAGTTGCTCGGTGTCGGATATATCATCGGCCCCAAGGTGGCCGCCAACATGCTCGCTGGTGGCATGCTCTCATATCTGATTCTTATTCCGGCCATCAAAATTTTTGGCGAAGGTATCACTACTCCCATGTTTCCGGCAACGGATTTGATCAGGGACATGCGACCGGATCAGGTTCGCAACGCTTATGTGCTATATATCGGTGCGGGAGCTGTGGCTACCGGAGGAATCATCAGTCTGATTAAGTCGTTTCCGACGATCATATCCGCCTTCCGCAGAGGATTCAGCAACTTCCTGGAATCGCGCAGAGGAAAGATCAATCAGGAGAAGATCTTGCGCACCGAGCAGGACTTACCAATGTCCGTCGTCGTGTTTGGGTCAATCGGACTCGTGGCGGCGATCTGGCTGGCGCCGATACTGCACATCAACGCGATCTCGGCAATACTTATTGTGCTCTTTGGATTTTTCTTCGTCACCGTATCCAGTCGCATCACCGGTGAAATCGGTTCATCATCCAACCCGATTTCCGGCATGACGGTCGCAACCTTGCTGATTACCTGCCTACTCTTTCTCGCCGTCGGCTGGACGGGAGTTTCACATCGCGCGATGGCATTGTGTACCGCGGCGATTGTTTGCATAGCAGCATCAAATGGCGGCACAATCAGTCAGGACCTCAAGACCGGCTATCTTGTCGGCGCCACGCCCAGACTACAGCAGATTGCCATCATGATCGGCGTGATTACGAGCGCGTTAGTAATCGGTTGGATCGTGATCGCCCTCAACAACGCTTACACAACAGTGGTTCCTTCAGAGCATCCCGGATATGTTGCCGTTATGCCCGCAGATGCGCCAACTCAGGTGGCGCCCGATGGACAGACCTATCGCGTGCATTACGTCTCGGAACAGATCAGTGGCGTGCTCGCGGGCAAGTATCTGGTCGACCAATCGAACCAAATCCGCTACCTAGTCGATCCGGGCATCGCTGGAACCGTCTCTCAGGTTGACGGCCGACCGGTCACGAAGTTTGATGCTCCGAAGGCGCGGTTGTTTAGCATGATCATCGATGGTATCTTGACGCAAAAACTCCCGTGGGGATTGGTCTTGATCGGCATATTCCTCGCGCTGCTCATGGAACTCGTGGGGGTGTCATCATTGCCGTTTGCGGTCGGGCTTTATCTGCCGATCTCCGCCTCGGCACCGATCATGGCGGGAGGCGTTATCCGCACGCTGGTTGATCGAAAGCGCAAGACTTCGGCCACTGAGGCGGAATTCTCGCCGGGCGTGTTGATGTCTTCCGGCTTCATCGCCGGTGGCGCGATCATGGGAGTCTGCCTGGCTGGATTAGCTGGTGCTGAATTGGACTCGAGCATAAACCTCTCGAGCTACATCGGCAGTCTTGCAGAAGCCGATTGGTGGGCGCTGATACCGTTTGCGATAATTATGTATGCGCTGTATCGCATCGGCACTAAGGAGAAGTAAACAGGCCGAAGCCTTCATGATTTCGTGCGCAATACGGAAGAGTCGGGACTCACATGGGTTCCGATTTTTCTATCTTGGGTTGTTGACTAATACTTCTTGCGCCGCTCGATCACGTAGTTGGAGCCGGAGAGAGTCTTGATGTAGGATTTGAGATCTGCCAGCATGTGCGCCATCTCGCCAAGATGCGTAAAGGCGCCATTGGCAATCAGCACGGCAATAGATATTGTGAGCAGATCGTAAGCTTGGGTTTCGCCGCGTCGATTCGTGGTGATGATTTGTCCGCGGTTGCGGTCGTCCTCCTCGTAACGGTACGGGATGATTCGATCAAAGGTCTTAATGATATTCGAACAGACCGCATCGACTTTGCTGGTTGGCAGCAAGAACAGAAAATCGTCGCCGCCAATATGTCCAACAAAGCTTCCGGGCGTTAGATCCGACACAATATCGCGTACGATACGCGCCACCAGACGGATTGTACGGTCGCCGTAGAAGTAGCCGCGATAGTCGTTATAGGCCTTAAAATTGTCGATGTCCAGATAGCAGACGGCGAATTGCTCGTGGGCAGCCAGATGCTGTTTGATTTCCTGTTCAATCAGAATCGGTCCCGGCAACTCGGAAGTCGGATTTATCCCGATGTCGCGTTTGGAATTCTCACTGATCATCTTGATG
>JAPLUP010000687.1 GCA_026397575.1 Candidatus Zixiibacteriota bacterium | reverse complement strand
TGTGGGTTGTGTCCCTTACAGCTACTGGGACTGGGTAAACGAAGTCCTCGACAACCTCGGTTATGGTGGTGACTGGGAGGGTGTGTTTGCTCACTGCAACGCTCTCAGAAAGGCATACATGTGCAATTGGGCATTTGAGCTCTATGTGGCGAATGCAGAAAACGAGCCGGGCCACGTGTTCTACGGGCTCGGAGCTCCAGGTTACGCGACTCCGTACACCCGATGGGACTATCTGCGATGCAAACATTACAAGGAACGGCCGACGCCGATGGCGGCAGTTGCCTACTCCAGTTGGTGGTCATCTCTGTTTTGGAAGTTTGTAGCGCATGAGGTCGGGCATGTTTTTGGCGGAGTCGACGAGTATGAAGCTGATGATGGTCAGTGCAATTCGGGAAAGTGCGATGACCGTTGGGGATATCTTCAAGTGAAAAATGGCAACTGCGAATCCTGCAATCAACAACCGGTGCCCTGCATGATGAGGGCAAACAACGATCAACAGCTTTGTGATTTCACTGTAGCTCATGTCGGCTGGCGAGACACTGATGCGGACGGAGTCGCTGATCCTATTGACCCAACAACGGCGGCTGGATGTCTGTCCTAAATGTCACTCTGGGTGACTGGGTGCGCATCAAAACCAAGGCGCATGCTGGCGTCAACCTGATCGCAGTCACCGCGGACAATATGGGAACACAGCCCACTAACTACGTCATTTGGGACGGCCACAACTACGATGATCAGGTTTGCGCGGCGCCCACCAGATACTTGGTGACCATCAACAACGACGGCCAATTTCAGAGGCTGCTGCATGGATACAGTCCAATAAATCCCGTCTTCACGGGCATCAACTACACCAACGGCAATCTGGCTTGGAGTCTCGCAAATAGTTTCGCCTATGTTCGCTGCTTCATCTACGATGCGTCAAACAACTTGATCGCTCGCCCGATCTGGGACAAACTGTATTCGGCCAATTATCCGCAGTCGCTGGATGTGCGCTTTCTTCCGCCAGGGCAGACCTACACCGCCAAATTCTTCGGTTGGTGTCCCGATGGCGGCAAGTCGCAAACCGTGAGCTACAGCTTCACGCCCTGCACTTCCTGCGGTGACGCCAACAGCGACGGCGAGATTGACCTAAGCGATGCGGTGTTCTTGATTGCCTACATCTACTCGGGTGGCGCTGCCCCGGGAGACTGCAACTACCCGAAGGGCATGGGAGACGCCAACGGCAGCGGCACGGTAGATATCTCTGACGCGACCTACTTGATTGAGTACATCTTTTCCGGTGGTCCAGCGCCACATTGCCAGGGACTGTAACTCTCGTCGGTCGAGTCCCCTCGCGGTTTGACTCACGCTCTTGCTGATTTGCAATCAGCAGGCTCGAAAGAAAGATGGCCGTTGCTCCTGCAGGACAACAGCTTTCTTATCGCTTCAGTCCGAGTTTAGCCCAGAGCATCTTGGCCGGAGCCAATTGAGGATTGATTGCCAAACAGCGCTGCAAATAGGCGATGGCCTCGGTAGAATCGTTAGCAGCCAACGAGACCAGCGCGAGATTATACATAAGAGCATCGTTCTGCGAATTGATTCTGGCTGCTCGCAGCAGTGCGTCCTTGGCGGCCGCAACCTCTCGCTTTGCAAAATAAGCTGAACCAAGATTGATCAGCGCCTCGACCATGTTGGGGTCACTGGCTACCGCTTGATTCAAATACTGTATGGCCGAATCGAGTTGCCCTGATGCCCCCAAGACATAGCCAAGATTGTAGAAAACTTTGGCAGGCCGTACCTGTGGATTGAGATCAAGCCGTAGCGAAGGTGCGCCGCTGGCTTCGGCATACAGCGGCTGCGACCGTCGAGCAAGTTTCTTGAGCACGTCGCGGAGAATCTCAGCCGACTCATCATAACGGCCCAGATCGGACGCCAGCACTCCCAAGAGAAACTGCTCTCGAACGGTCAAGCGACCGGATTGCCCGAAGTCCCGCAGTTGCTGATAGGCGCTATCGGGAAATCCTGTTTCGCGTAAAGCATAGGCCAAATTCAGGCGCGCCTCCTCAAGGTAGGGTTTATTCCGGAGAGCGCGACGTGCGTAGTCTGCCGCCACGGCGTACTCGTGCTTGCGACGCGATAGATAGGCAAGATTGTTGAGTGCCTCCGCGCTGCCGTCAAAGAGGGAGTCTTCACGGACAAAATAGAACCCGGCCGAATCGGGTTCGCCCATTTGTAGAAAAGCGACACCGATGTTGAGATTGATTTGTTCCAGAGGCGGACCGCAAGCCAGCGCCCGGGAGTAGTCGTCAATGGCGTCAGCGTAGTTTGAGGTACTGAGACAAAGGTTCCCCTTTGTGAACATCTCCTGCTGTCGATTGTCAAAGTTGAGTCGGTAAACATTGCTGTTCAAGAAAAGAATCAGAACGACAGCCGGTACGGCTACAAATGCAGCGCGCTCATAAGACCGCGTTCGGATTCGCTGGTAGAATTCCACCAGCGCGATGGCCGAGAGAATTGCCAAGAATGGGAGTGTTGGCAGGCGAAAGCGAGAGTTGACGAAATAGAATACGAATGAGAGTGCATACAGGAAGACGAAAGCAATCATGCCTTTGGTCAGTCGAGACCGGCGAAACCCGATCACCATTCCGATTAGCCCCAGCGGTGCGAGAACTGCCATACCTATCGGCAATACTTTGAGGGATGCAAACTGTGCCCGAAACGCGATCAAGTTCCGGTTATTGGAAATGTCGCTGCCGGAGAAAATCAGGTAAAGCTTCTTTGTCTCCAGAGCCAGCCAGCGTAACGGATCCGCGCCAATATCGCCCAGCGCCTGATGATAGTAATAGTCGCTGACCTCGGCGGGTCGAAGTTGGCGGCCCAGTGCTTGCTCGGCCTGATACGCAATGTCATCATATTGCCAATCGCTCCCCAGCTTACCTGGCATGATGGCGCTGACGCCATCAGCATCCTTGTTGTTTCCGATGAAGAAGTTGATGCCCCCTTGAGTGGCGATCGTAAATGCCGGCTGCGGTCTGGTCAAATTGTGAGCCAACACGAGCGCAACAGGAACAAACATGACCCCAAGAAAAAGAGCAATTTGAGACATCGGC
>JAPLUP010000220.1 GCA_026397575.1 Candidatus Zixiibacteriota bacterium | reverse complement strand
AAAGACAATGCGGCTGCTGCCCTCCCGATCCAGAACCTTTCGGAGGAAAACGAACGGATGATTGTCGAACGAAACGCGCATGATGTCCTGCTTCCCGAAGCGACTGAACTCGTGATCAGGCACAAGCAGGGTTCCGTATCTCTCCTGCAGCGACGACTCGGCATCGGCTATCAGCGAGCGGCGCGGTTGATGGATCAACTCGAGGCGACCGGTGTCGTTGGGCCTTACGATGGCAGCAAAGCCCGCGAAGTCCTCGTCGACAAATCGTATTTGGAAAAACTGCAAAAAAACAAACCTTCACTCTGAGGGTCTGGTATAACTCGCTATGAATTATCGTGTTGTGATATTGATTCTCGTCTTGTGCGCGGCAGCAGTTGCCGGAAACGCCACCGATATCGTTGACAAATCGGAAGCGCTTTATTCCAAGAGCGGGCCGTTTTCCGCGAAGTTCACGCAGACAGTTTCGACGGGCGACTTCTTCGATGACGAAAAGGTCGAAGGGACGCTTATTATGAACTATCCGCGGCATTTTCGCATCGACACTCGTGAGCAAGTTATTGTATCTGATGGCGACACGCTCTGGTCGTACTCGGCTGAGAATCGCCAGGTTACTGTGGAAGCCATATCCGAATCCAAAGAGACGATCACGCCCGCCGACTATCTGTTTAACTTCAAGCAGAACTACAACTTGGATTATGATTCCACTGACGTGATCGACAAAGCCAAAGTTCGCCGGCTGTCCTTACGATCCAAGTCACCGGATCAGTATGTGCGCTCGATGAAAGTCTACATCAATGGCAGCACCTTTCAAATTCGCCGGGTAGTCTATCGTGACCTCAACGATAACAAGATCACACTCGATTTCTCCGACTGGAAAATGGGAATCAAAACCACGCCGGATCAGTTTCGTTTCAAGACCCCTCGGGGCGTTGAAGAGGTAAGGCTACCCTGAGCGCGAAGAGGACTGTTTACTTCAAGAGACTTGGTTGTCCCAAAAACGAGGTTGACGGGGATATTATCCTCGGCTACTTGCTGCGTCGTGGTTTGAGGATCGTCGACGACCCCAAGCAGGCGGACTACTTAGTTGTCAATACCTGCGGGTTCATCCAATCGGCGAAAGAGGAATCGATCGAGGAAATCCTGAAACTCGCCGATCTCAAGAACAGCAATGACCGCAAACACCGGTTGTTGATCACCGGTTGTCTGGCGCAGCGATACCCCGGCGAATTGCTGCGGCAGATTCCGGAGATTGACGGTATGCTGGGTATCGACCAATACGACAAGATTGATTCGTTGCTGGATGCCGACTCCGCTTATATCACACGTCCTCCGAGCAGTTATAAAGAATCTCATTCTCTGCAGGTGTTGCGGGATCGACCATACGCTTACCTCAAAATCGCCGATGGCTGTGACAACCGCTGTAGCTACTGCGCGATTCCGATGATTCGCGGTAAATACCGCTCACGCTCTCTGGCCGCAATTTCCGCCGACGTTGACCGCTTGCTCGAGCACGGCGTGCTCGAGCTGAATCTGATTGCTCAAGACGTTGCGCGTTACGGATTTGACATCGGCAAACACCCGTTAGCCCTGCTTGAAATGCTTGAACAGAAGCGAAGCGAGTTCTGGGTCAGGCCGTTCTATCTGCACCCGGCGCATCTGACCGACGAAATTCTGGACT